>NZ_JBKYMO010000806.1:0-1745 GCF_047302915.1 Massilia sp. CT11-108
GCCTCGGGGCCGGCGCCCTCCAGCAGGAACGCGAACTGGTCGCCCCACAGGCGCGCCAGCATGCCGCACTCCGGCACCAGCGGCTGCAACTGGCCCGCGACGGCGCGCAGCAGGCGGTCGCCGACGACGTGGCCCAGCGCATTGTTGATGAGGGCGAAGCGGTCGACGTTCACGACCAGCACGGCACCGCCCGCGCCCGGCGAGAGGCGGCCGAACGCTTCCAGGAAGCGCGTGCGGTTGGGCAGGTCGGTCAAGGCATCGACGTAGGCCAGCCGGGCGATGCGCTCCTCGCGGCACGCGATCTCCGTGCGCATCTGCTCGAAACTGCCGGCCAGCTGGCCGATCTCGTCGCGCGGCGGCGGACAATTCGTGCAGGGGCCGGACGATGCGCCCGGCCAGCATCACGCTGCCCGCCGCGAACACCGCGATGGCCGCGACGATCACGCCCAGCAGCCGTCCCTGCAACTGTTCGAACGGCGCCCGCACCTGCGCGACGGGCAGCCGCAGCACGGCCTGCAGGCCGCCGTCCAGCGGCACCGCCACGGACGCATCGCGCGTGCCGACGGGTGCGCCGGAGGACGCGAGCACGCCGGGCGTCCCGGTCCGCACGATCTGCACGCCCAGGCCCGTGATGCCGGCCATGTCGGCCGCCCAGCCGTCGTCCACGTGGAAGCCCATCGCCACCCACGCGATGCGCGTGGGCGCCAGGATCGGCACGAGCACGACTTGATAAAGTTGGCCACTGAGCTGGCCATTGCGCATCTGGCGCAAGCCCGCGCTGCGTCCGGACGCCTCGGCGGCGGCGATGAGGTCGGGGAACGGGAACGGGTCGCCGGCCGCGCTGGCGCGCTGCGTGGTGGCGATCAGCCTGCCGTCGGTGCCCGCGACCATCATCACCTGCGCGTGGATGCGCTGGCCGTGGTTGCGGATCACGGAGCGCACGGTGGGCTGGTCCTGCGTCGCGATCGCCTCGCGGAACGCGAAGTCGGCGGCCAGCACGGCGGCCGCCGTCTCGAGCTGGCGCTGGTTCTGTTCGAGCAGGCGCTGGAACACCTTGGCGCCGACGGCCAGTTCGCGCCGCGTCTCGCGCTCCACGATCCGCTCGCTGCTGTGGTGGACGAGCGCCAGCACGAGCCCCATGACCAGCACGAGCAGGCCCACGAAGACGATGGCGATCCGATGCCGCAGCGATCTCGATGACATGTCAGTAACGGTCCGGGTCGTCCTCGGTATGCGGCTTCGGTTGGCGGGCGCGCGCGTCCAGCACGAGCGTCATGCGCACCGGCGCCTCCTCGATCTCGATGTCTTGCGGCGCCACGGCCACCTTCTGCAGCGGATGCCACGGCCGCACGCGATAATGGCCCGCCGGGACGTTCGTGACGGCCGCACGGCCATCCGCGCCCGTGCGGACAAAGTATGGCGTGTCGACGACCAGCACGTGGGCCTCCATCCAGTCGTGGATATTGCAGCCGATGTCGACCTGGCCCGGCTTGTCGAACACGACGGGCTGGCCGGGCTTGCCGGCATACAGCTTGATCTCGAAGCGCTTCGGCTCGGAGAACGAATACACGTGGTGGCGGATCGTGTCGTTGTTGGGGAAATCGACGCTGGTGCCGGTCTGCACGACGGTCATCCACGGGATGAATTCGCGGCCCCGCTGCTCGATTGCTACCCCTTTCGCGGCAGGGGCGCGTGCACGTGCGCGCGCAGGCGTGCCCGCGAGGGGCTCGACGAGCACGCGCCCC
>NZ_JBKYMO010000807.1:0-1742 GCF_047302915.1 Massilia sp. CT11-108
GCCGCGCGCGGTTCGTCCAGCATTTCACCGCGGCGCGCATGGCGCAGTCCAGCATGCCGCTGTACGATCTGGCTCGTGGGCGCTTCGCCCCGCAAGCGGCATGAAGGTGTCGTTGATCCACGGCGTCTGCGTCCGCCACGACGCGATTTCGAACGCCATCGCCGACCAGTACCGCTGGCTGCGCGCCGCGGGGCACGATGTGCGCCTGTATGCCCACGCCTGCGACCAGCCCGGGGTGGCGTGTCACGCGGTGGGCGCGCTGTCCGACGTGGCGTTCGACGCGCACTTCCAGCAAAGCGACCTGGTCCTTTTCCATTTCGGCATCTACTACACGCTGTTCGACCTGCTGCCCGTCGTGCCACGCGGCGCGCGGCGCGTGGTGGCCTTCCACAACATCACGCCGAAACACCTGGTGGCTTCGGCGCAGCACGAGACGATCGACCGCTCGTTCCGGCAAATGGCCAACATCGCGTTCGCGGACCACGTGTTGTGCGACAGCGCGATCAACCTCGACGTGCTGCGCGCGGCGCGCATCGAGACCCCCGCCACCGTGCTGCCGCTCGCCGTCGCCAGTCCGCCGGCGCCGGTGCCGGACAAGCCCAGTGCCGGCGACGGCATCGTCCGTCTCGCCTTCGTCGGACGGCTGGTCGGGTCGAAAGGCCCGCAGGATCTGCTGGCGGCGCTCCGCCAGGTACTCGCGCAAACGGGGCCCGACGTCCGCCTGGCGCTGGACGTCGTCGCCAACGTCGCGTTTTCGGACCCTGCACTGCTCGACATGATGCGGGCGGCGGCCACCAACCTGCCCCGCGATGCCGGCGACCGCATCGTCGTGCGCCTGCACGGGGACGCACCGGAAGACGACAAGGAACGGATCCTGCGCGATGCCGACGTGTTCGTGCTGCCGACCCGCCACGAAGGCTTCTGCGTCCCGATCGTGGAAGCGCTGGCCGCCGGCTGCAAGGTCATCACGTACGACAATTCGAACACGCCGGCCGTGACGGGTGGCCTTGCCAACCTGGTGCCGACCGGCGATGTCGATGCCCTTGCCCGTGCGCTTGCCGCGGATATCGCGCAGGTCCGCTCCCCCGCGTGGCGGCCGGCAGGCGCCGGCGGCTATGGTGAGTACGCCCTGGGCGCGTGGCGCTTCGTCCAGCAGTTCAGCCCCGCGCCGGTCCGGCAGCGCTTCATCGATGCGGTCGGGTCCCTGGTCAACGTCGACTGAATGACGCCTGCAGGCAGTCCAGCGCCTGACGGTACGCCTCCCGCAACGCGTCCACGCGCGCCGCGTCGGCGCGCGCGGCGATGAGCGCAAGGCCGCTGCCGTGCGCGTGGTCGACGAGGATATCGCGCCACAACAGGTGCGCCGGCGTGACGGCCGCGAGCAGCGCAGTCAGGCGGTCCGTGATCTCACGGCTCGCGCCGGCGAAGGCCGCCGGCTCGGCAAAGATCGCGAGCGTCAGCTGCGGGTGCGCGACGACGGCGTCGTGATAGCGCGTCAGCAGCGTCCGGATCCCGTCGATGGGACCGGCGGCCGCGTCGACACCCTCCAGCACGTCGCCATACAACCGGTCCGACAACGCCCGCAACAGCCCGGCACGGTCGGTCACGTGGTGATACAGGCTCATCGGCGTCACGCCCAGCCGCGCCGCCAGCGCGCGCATCGTCAGGCCGGCGTCGCCATCCTCGTCCAGCAGGTCCAGCGCGGCATCCAGGATGGCGTCGCGCGTGACGCCATCCTGGAT
>NZ_JBKYMO010000808.1:0-1739 GCF_047302915.1 Massilia sp. CT11-108
ACGCGCGCGATGACGGGGTCGTCGCTGACGGCCGCGATGTCGGCCACGCTGTTCGGGGACTTCAGCGCCGTCGCCGCAGGCCTGCCGGCCGTGCTGACGCAGATGCGGTATTCGCGGTCGATGGAACTGGAAGCGGACGATGACGCCGTCGCGGTCCTGCGCCACAACGGCCTGGAACCGGACGTGCTCGCCGACGCCCTGGAGGCGCTGGAGCGCGCGCGTCCAGGCGAGGACAAACTGCCGCGCTGGCTGAAGAAATCGATGTCGTATCTGTCCACGCACCCCGACACCGCCGAACGCATCGCGCGCCTGCGCAAGACCGCCCGCTGACACCCGTTGTCAACCTCATCATGGCAGTTAACGGACATGCATGATGCTGTCACCTGCGGGCAACATTATGGTGCTCATATGCACACTTTTTGGGCGCGGAGTTCCATAAGGCAACAAAAAATTCTTTCCTGTACGTAGAATCAAGCCGGGAACTGTTTGTTACCTCTTCCCACATAACAATCACGCTTGAATCAAGGAAGAACAAGATGGGCTTTCTCGCCAATATGAATATTGCGAAACGTCTCGGCGTGGGCTTCGCCCTTGTGCTGGGCCTGACCCTCGTCATCGCGGCCGCCGCCGTCTGGCGCCTGAATGCGATCGCGGATGCGACGCGCGCGATGATGGCCGTCCCGCTGGCCAAGGAGCGCATGATGGAAGAATGGCATATGCAGACGTTCGCCGCCGTGCGCCGTACCGCCGCCATCGTCAAGAGCTCGGACCCCAGCCTCGTCGAATTCTTCAAGGCCGACGGCGTCAAGACCGCCAGCCGCTCGACCGAACTGCAGAAGCAGATCGAAGCGCTGGTCGACGGCGACGAGGAACGCGCGCTGTTCGGCCGCATCGGCGAACTGCGCAAGGCCTACACGTCGTCCAAGCAACGCGCCATCAAGGCCAAGGCCGCCGGCGACACCGCCGAGGCCGAGCGCATCCTGAACCAGGAATACGTGCCGACGTCGGAAGCCTACGAAGGCAAGCAGGCCGAGCTGGTCAAGATGCAGCAGAACCGCATCGACACCATCGCCAGGGAGATCGACAACGCCAGCCGCCACAGCGCGCGCATGATCATGATCGTGGCCGGCATCGCCGTGCTGTTCGGCGCCGGCTGCGCGTGGGTGCTCGCGATTGCGATCGTGCGTCCGATCCGCCAGGCCGTGGACCTGGCCGAGAAGGTGGCCGCCGGCGACCTCACCCAGCACATCGACGCGAGCGGCACGTGCGAGACGGGCGCCCTGCTGCGCGCGCTGCGCAACATGAACGACAGCCTCGTCGCGATCGTCGCGCAGGTGCGCAGCGGCACCGATACCATCGCGACCGCGTCGGCCGAAATCTCGGCCGGCAACATGGACCTGTCTTCGCGCACCGAACAGCAGGCCGGCTCGCTCGGCACGACGGCCAGCACGGTCGAAGAACTGACGGGCACCGTGCGCCAGAACGCGGACAACGCGCGCCAGGCGAGCCAGCTGTCGATCGCCGCGTCGGAAATCGCGACGCAGGGCGGCGCCGTCGTCGACCAGGTCGTGCAGACGATGGGCGCGATCAACGATTCGTCCAAGAAGATCGTCGACATCATTTCGGTCATCGACGGCATCGCCTTCCAGACCAACATCCTTGCGCTGAACGCGGCCGTCGAAGCGGCGCGCGCCGGCGAACAGGGCCGCGGCTTCGCCGTCGTGGCGGGCGAGGTGCGC
>NZ_JBKYMO010000809.1:0-1739 GCF_047302915.1 Massilia sp. CT11-108
ACCCGCGCGCGCGCGCGATCGCATCCTCGGCGGCCGGCGCGCCCACCATCAGGCTGGCCGCGGTCAGGATGCCTTCCCGATGCGCGCGCTCGACGGCCGCGTTCACGCTCGGGTGCAGGCCGAAGTCGTCGGCCGTGACGATGAGGCCCCGTCCAAACGGCGCGCTCATGAATGGGACGCGCCGTGGGCGCGCAGGAAGTGGAAGAATTCGACGCCTTCGCGCAGGCGGCGCCGGGTCATGTCCCAGCTCTGCAGCATCTCGCCGACGATTTCCCAGATCTTCGAAGGCCGGAAATAAAAACTGCGATAAAACTGTTCCACGCCGTGATAGATCTCGTCGCTCGACAGGTGCGGATAGCTGAGCGCGGCCAGTTGCACGCCGCTGCCGTCGACGAGCGGGATGGTCTTGTGGGCCGGTAGCCAGTCGTTCTCCAGAGCCTGTTCGTACAACCGGGTACCCGGGTACGGCGCCGCCAGCGAGACCTGGATCGTGTGCGGGTTGATTTCCTTGGCGAAGGCGATCGATTTCGCGATCGTCTCCCGTGTCTCGCCGGGCAGCCCGAGGATGAACGTGCCGTGGACGGTGATGCCGAGCGCGCGGCAGTCGGCGGCGAAGCGCCGCGCGATGTCGGTTCGCAAGCCCTTCCTGATGTTCAGGAGGATCTGGTCGTCGCCGGATTCGTAGCCCACGAGCAGTAGCCGCAAGCCGTTTTCCTTCATGATCTTGAGCGTCGAATAGGGCACGTTCGCCTTCGCATTGCACGACCATGTCACGCCCAGCTTGCCAAGACCCCGCGCGATCTCCTCGGCGCGGGGGCGGACGTCGGTGAACGTGTCGTCGTCGAACATGATTTCCTTCACTTCCGGCATGTTCTCGCGGATCCATCGGACCTCGGCGAGCACGTTTTCCGCCGACCGGGTGCGGTAGCGGTGGCCGCCGACGGTCTGCGGCCACAAGCAGAACGTGCAGCGCGAGCGGCAGCCGCGGCCCGTGTACAGCGACACGTACGGATAGTTCAGGTAGCCGATAAAGTAATTGCGGATGTTCAGGTCGCGCCGGTAGACGGGCGCGACGAACGGCAGCGCGTCCATGTCTTCGATGATCGCGCGCGGCGGGTTCTGCCGGATGGCACCGCCGGCATCGCGCCAGCTGATGCCGTCGATGTCCGCGAGCGGCCCGCCGACGGCGACGTCGCGGCAGGTGTAGTCGAATTCCTCGCGCGCGACGAAATCGACGGCAGCGGCCGCCCGCAGCGATCCGCCCGGATCGACGGCGACCTTGGCGCCCACCATGCCGATGCGTATCGCGGGATGCGTTTCCCTGAGCATCCCGGCGAAGCGTACGTCGCCCGGAAACGAGGGTGTGCTCGTGTGGATGATCACGAGGTCGTAGTCGCGGGCGATGTCCAGCGTCTGCGCCACGGAGAGCCCGTCCGCGGGCGCGTCGAGCAGCCGGCTGCCGGGCACGAGGGCGGCGGGCTGGGCCAGCCAGGTCGGATACCAGAACGAGCGGATTTCGCGCTTCGCCTGGTAGCGCGAGCCGGCGCCGCCGTCGAAACCGTCGAACGACGGCGCCTGCAGGAACAGGGTCTTCAGCATTGCGGTATGCATCGCGGTGGTGTCCATGATCGCTATCGCCAGGATGGCCGGTCATGCGACGCGGGCACACCGCTGGGCCGGCCGGGGCCCGCCGCCCCGCCCCTATAGACTGTGTGTTATAAACAACACCGAGCCCACCA
>NZ_JBKYMO010000810.1:0-1728 GCF_047302915.1 Massilia sp. CT11-108
GGCCAGGTAGCGGAACACTTCGGCGCGGTTCACGGCGTCGGCCACCTCGAGGATTTCCTTCGTGGCGGACACGACGACGTGTTGCGCCGTCTCGAGCAGGACGAGCCCGGCATCACCCGGGTCGACTGGGACGAGGACGGCAATATACGCCTGTTCTGACACGGCATCCTGTCCGGATCGGCGGGAAACAGTGCTCCCGTGCCGTAATATCCGTCATATTATGTGGATTGAATTGCCATAAGGCAATTTATTTGACACAATCCCGCCCATAACGATATTTACATGGGCACGGAGGCATGTCATGGGTTGGATTTCACGTTTGATGGGCGGTTCGGACGGCGGCGCCAGCCCGTCCGCGGCGGCGGCCAAGGCCGGCGAGCAGAAACTGGAGCAGGCGCGCGAAGCCGAACGCATCGGCCACGACATCGATGCGGCGTATTACCGCTGGCTGACGGGCTCGGCCCGTTTCGATGCGGCGCCGGACGTGGAACAAGGCATCCTCGACGAGGTCCGGGCGCTCGCGGCCCGGCCCGGCGATGCGGCCGGGCTCGTGCCGCGCGTCCCCGAAGTGATCCCCCAGCTGCTGGGCAGGCTGGGCGCGGAAGACGTCTCGACCACCGACCTGTCGCGCCTCGTCATGCAGGATCCCGTGCTCGTGGCGGAAGTGATCCGCGAGGCCAACAGCGCGTTCTACCGCCCCATGACGAAGGTCGATACCGTCGAGGCCGCCATTAAGCTGCTGGGGCAGAACGGCCTGCGCATGGTGCTGGCGCGCGTCGCGTTCCGGCCCGTCATCAACATGGAGTCGGACGGCTTCGCGCGCCGCGTCGCGCCGCGCGTGTGGGACCAGTCGGAGCGGTGCGCGCTGGCCGCGAGCCTCATCGCGCCGGGCATCCCCGCCGGCGGCTTCGAAGCGTACCTGGCCGGCCTGATGCAGAACGTGGGCCTGATCGTCGCGTTCCGCCTGTGCCCGGACCGCGCCGTCCCCGGTTCCACCGGGTTCAGCAGCCAATTGCTGGCGCTGGGACGGCAGCTGTCGGCCGGCATCGCGCGCCATTGGGAATTTCCGGCGGAGGTGACCCTGGCCATCGAACAGGCGGGCGCGCCGGACGCGTCCAACCTCGCGCGGGCGCTCGTGCAGGGCGACCGCATCGCCAAACTGCGCCTGCTGATCGACGCCGGCACCGTGCCCGAGGACGATGCCCTCGTCACGGATGGACTCGACAGCTTCCAGCGCCGTTGCCTCGGCAAGCTGGCCCACCTCGAGACCTGATCACATTACCCACACTCGTTGTGAGGAATGTCAATTTTTAGCAACAATATAACGATAACCGCTGTCGTTTAATTTGCGACAGAATTATCGAATTTGCGGTATTTTAAGATGCGCGTGGGCGATTTATTGCTAGAAATTTCATGAAATCCCTAGGTTTGGCCATTCTTGCTGCATGCCGAGCCTGTACATACGTCCATGCCACGCGCGATGGGACTGACACGCCGGCCGCAAGGTCCGCTAGGATCAGGCTCATGCGAAGAATGCCAGCGGTCGCCTGGTATCGCATCGACAGGAGATGAGCATGAATCCCTCCGCTTTTGCGCCCGAAGCGGCGTTGCCGGCCCGGCAACCGGCAGCACTGCAGGTTCTTGAATTCGATTGCCGGGGGCGACGCTTTGCCGTGCCGCTGGCGTCCGTGCGGCGGGCCGTGCTCAGTGCGCGGCCGGTGCCGCTGC
>NZ_JBKYMO010000811.1:0-1726 GCF_047302915.1 Massilia sp. CT11-108
GCCGTGGGGCGTGACGTCCGCGTTCGCGCTGTGGGGCGCCAAGGCCGCGCAGGCGATCGGCGTCGACACGGCGAGCTGGACGTACTGGTCGACGAAGGCGAACGCCGCGGCGCTGGCCGCGCCCGTGTCGCACGACGTGACGTCCGTGATGGACATCGGCATCGTGCTGGGCGCGATGCTGGCGGCGGCGCTGGCGGGCCGCTATGCACCCGTATGGCGCGTGCCGCTGCGCTCGCTCCTCGCGGCCGTCGTCGGCGGACTGATGCTCGGCTATGGCGCGCGCCTCGCGTACGGCTGCAACATCGGCGCCTACTTCAGCGGCATCGTGTCGGGCAGCCTGCACGGCTGGCTGTGGCTCGTGGCCGCCTTCGTCGGCAACGTGTTCGGTACGCGGCTGCGTCCGCTGTTCGGGCTCGAGGTCGAGCGGGTGAAACCGAGCGGCTGCTGAGGCCGGTCCGCTGCACGCTTCGCCGGACAGGCCTACAATCGATCCTTTGCCGTCAGGATCGAGCATGCAAGCAGCAGTCAATACAACACCTCTCGAACAGGACGGATTACCAGCGGGCCCGCGCACCTGGGCCATCCTTGCCCTCGCGCTCGGCGTGGGCATGTCATCCCTCGATACCGCCATCGCCAACACCGCGCTGCCCGCGATGGCGCAGCAATTGCACGCCACGCCGGCCGACTCCGTGTGGATCGTGAATGCCTACCAGCTGGCCATGGTCGCCACCTTGCTGCCGATCGCGGCGCTGGGCGAAACCATCGGCTACCGCCGCGTCTACGTGGCCGGCATGGCCCTGTTCACGGTGGCCTCGCTCGCGTGCGCGCTCGCGTGGTCGCTGCCCGTGCTGATCGCCGCGCGCCTGTTCCAGGGCCTCGGGGCCAGCGCCATCATGGGCGTCAACACGGCGCTGCTGCGCGCCACGTATCCGGCAAAACTGCTGGGACGCGGCTTCGGCACCAATGCCCTCGTCGTCGCGGTCGGCTTCGCGCTCGGGCCGAGCCTCGCGTCGATCATCCTTGCCGCATCGTCGTGGCAATGGCTATTTGGTATTAACGTCGTGCCCGGCATCGTCGCGTTCTTCATGGCGCGCAAGGTGCTGCCGGAAACGCGCCGCGCGACCCACCGCGTGGACCGGCTCGCCGGCGTCTACAACGTCGTCGCGTTTTCGATGGCCGTGCTGGCGCTGGGCGATGCCGCGCACCGTGTGGACATGAAGACGTTGCTGCCGGAGGCATTGATCGCCCTGGTGTTCTTCGTCCTGCTGCTGCGCCGCGAGCGTGGCCACCCGGCGCCGCTGTTGCCGGTGGACCTGTTCCGCCGTCCCTTGTTCGCGCTGTCGACCATCACCGCCATCTGCACGTTCGCCGCGCAGGCGCTCGCATTCGTCGCGCTGCCGTTCTTTTTCGAGACGACGCTCGGCCGTTCGCCCGTCGAGACGGGCTTCCTGATGACGCCGTGGCCCGTGATGGTCGGCGTGATGGCGCCCGTCGCCGGACGATTGAGCGACCGGTATTCGCCGGGGCTGCTGGGCGGCATCGGCCTGTTGATCCTCGCGGCCGGCCTGGTCACGATGATGAGCCTGCCGGCAGCGCCGTCCGCCTTCGACATCGGCTGGCGCATGGCCCTCTGCGGCATCGGCTTCGGCTTTTTCCAGGCGCCGAACGTGAAGGCGATCATGAGCAGCGCGCCGGGCTCGCGCGCCGGCAGCGCCAGCGGCATGGT
>NZ_JBKYMO010000812.1:0-1718 GCF_047302915.1 Massilia sp. CT11-108
GGCCCTCGACGTCGGCGACCCGGGCGCCGCGCGCGCCGCCGTCGAACGCTGCGTCGCGACGATGGGCCGCATCGACATCCTCGTCAACAACGCCGGCACGGACGTGACCTTGCCCCTGTCCGACCTGTCCGAGCAGGACTGGCTGCGCGTCATCAACACGAACCTGAACGGGCCGTTCCTGCTGGCCAAGCACGCGGCCGCGCACATGCGCAGCCAGGGCAGCGGCGACATCGTCAACGTCGCCTCCACGGCGGCCAAGCGGGCCTGGCCGAATGCGAGCGCCTACCACGCCAGCAAATGGGGACTGCTCGGCCTGTCGCATGCGCTGCATGCCGAACTGCGGCCGCACGGCATCCGCGTCACGGCCGTCGTCGCGGGCGGCATGCGCACGCCGTTCCTGCTCGACCGCTTCCCCGACCTCGATCCGACCCGCCTGCAGGATCCCGCCAGCGTGGCCCAGGCGATCCGGCACGCGCTGCTGCTGCCGCGCGAAAGCGTGATCGCGGAAATGACCGTGCTGCCCATGCAGGAAACTTCCTGGCCCTGACTTGTGTCCTCATGAAAGCCGCGCCGTGAAAGCCATATTTCTCGACAAGGACGGGACGCTCGTACCCGACCTGCCCCACAACGTGGAGCCCGCCTGCATCACGCTGTGCCGCGGCGCCGGCCCGGCGCTGCGCCTGCTGGTGCGCCTCGGCTACCGGCTGTTCGTCGTCACCAACCAGCCGGGCATCGCCTTCGGGCGCTTCGCCGCGGCCGCGATGGACACCGTCAGCGCCCGCATACGCGACCTGCTGCTGCGCGAACACCTGGCGCTCGACGGCTTTTATGTCTGCCCGCACCATCCGGAAGGCACGGTCGCGCCCTGGTCGGCCGAATGCCATTGCCGCAAACCGCTGCCGGGCCTGCTGCTCAAGGCGGCGCACGAGCACGACATCGACCTGCGGGCGTCGTGGATGGTGGGTGACATCCTGCACGACGTCGAGGCCGGCAACCGGGCCGGCTGCCGCACCATCCTCATCGACAACGGCAACGAGACCGAATGGCGGCTCGGCCCCCGCCGCGTGCCGACGCGCATGGCCCCCGACCTGTACACGGCCGCCGTGCTGATCGCCAGCCACGGAGACACGCCATGACGGCCCCGTGGCATCGCGCCCGGCGCATCCTGTGCGTGCGCCTCGACTCGCTGGGGGACGTGCTGATGTGCACCCCGGCCATGCGTGCGCTGCGCCAGGCCGTGCCGGGCCGCACGCTGACCCTGCTGAGCTCCGCGTCCGGCGCCGCCGCCCTGCCCTTCGTTCCCGAACTGGACGACGCCATCGCCTGGTCGGCGCCGTGGACGAAGTCCGCCAGGTCTGCCACCACCGGGGCCGCCGCGCCGGCGCCAATCGCCACACTGGCGGCGCGCGCCTTCGACGCGGCCGTGATCTTCACGACCTACACGCAGAGCGCGCTGCCGGCGGCCCTGCTGTGCCAGCTGGCGGGCATCCCGCTGCGGCTGGCCCACTGCCGCGAAAACCCGTACGACCTGCTGAGCGACTGGGTGCCCGACCCCGAGCCGGCCATGCTCGTGCGCCATGAAGTCCAGCGCCAGCTGGCCCTCGTGCAGCGGGTCGGCTGCCGCAGCGCCGGCCTTGGCCTGTCGTTCGTTCCCCGTCCGGCGGACTTTACGGCGGCACGGGCACGCCTGGCCGCCGCCGGCATCGACCCGGACCGGC
>NZ_JBKYMO010000813.1:0-1709 GCF_047302915.1 Massilia sp. CT11-108
CCCGGCCCAGGACAACGATCAGGGCTGGGAGAAGGAAGCGCTCCCGATCGGCAACGGCCGCATCGGCGCGATGGTGTTCGGCGGGCTCGCGCGCGAGCACCTGCAGTTCAACGACATCACCTTGTGGTCGGGCGACGCGAAGGAGACGGGGACGTATCAGCCGTTCGGCGACGTCGTCGTGGACCTGCCCGGGCACGACAGGGATGCGCAAGACTATCGGCGCACGCTCGACATCGCGCGCGCCGTCCACACCGTCACGTACACGCACGGCGGCGCGCACTTCCGGCGCGAGGCGTGGGCGAGCCATCCGGCGCAAGTGATGATCCTGCGCCTGACGGCGGACAAGCCGGGTCAGTACACGGGATCGATCGCGCTGTCGGACCGCCACGGCGCGCATCTCGCCTCCAGCAAGGACACGCTGTACGCGACGGGCACGCTGGCCGGCTGGACGCTGCCGAACGAGGCGCCGACGACCAACACGCTGGACTACGCGAGCCAGGTGCGCGTCGTGAACGAGGGCGGCAAGGCAGTCATCGAAAACGGCCGCATCGTGTTCACGGGCTGCGACGCGCTGACCGTCATCGTGGGCGCGGGCACCAGTTATGTCGCCGACGCGGCGCAGCACTTCCGCGGAGAGCATCCGCTGGCGCGCGTCACGGCGCAGGTTGCGGCCGCGGCCGCGCGTCCCGCCGACCAGCTGCGCACCGAGCACGAACGCGACGTGGCCACCCTGCTGGGCCGCGTGCAGCTGGACCTGGGCGCGACGGCGGCGGACCGCAAGGCGCTGCCGACGGACGCGCGCGTGCTGGCGTACACGAAGGACGGCAACGACCCCGAACTGGAAGCGCAGTACTTCCAGTACGGCCGCTACCTGCTGGCGTCCAGCTCGCGCGGTTCGCTCCCGGCCAATCTGCAGGGCCTGTGGAACAACAGCCTCACGCCGCCGTGGCGCTCGGACTACCACACGAACATCAACGTCCAGATGAATTACTGGCCGGCCGAGGTGGCGAATTTGTCCGAGATGGCCAAACCGTTCTTCGGCTTCGTGACGAGCGTGGCGCCGGTGTGGCGCCAGGCGACGGCGGCGGAATTCAAGACCAGGGATAAGCAAGGGAAGATGCGGCCGGTACGCGGCTGGACCCTGCGCACGGAATCGAACCCGTTCGGCGGCATGAGCTATACCTGGAACAAGACGGGCAACGCGTGGTACGCCCAGCACTTCTGGGAACACTACGCGTTCACGCAGGATAAAGCGTTCCTGCGCGAAGTCGCGTACCCGATGATGAAGGAGGCGAGCGCGTTCTGGCAGGACTACCTGAAGGAACTGCCGGACGGCCGCCTCGTCGCGCCGCAGGGCTGGTCGCCCGAGCACGGCCCCATCGAGGACGGCGTCACGTACGACCAGGAGATCGTCTGGGACCTGTTCAACAACACGGTGGAAGCGGCGGACGTGCTCGGCGTCGACAAGCCGCTGCGCGACAGGCTCGCCCGTATGCGCGACCGGCTCGCGGCGCCGAAGGTCGGCAGCTGGGGCCAGCTGCTCGAGTGGCTCGACGAGAAAAAGGATCCGGTGCTGGACACGCCGGGCGACACGCACCGCCACGTATCGCATTTGTTTGCGCTGTTCCCGGGCCGCCAGATCAGCCCCGCGCGCTTCCAGCGTGCGCTTCGCGGCCGCGGCCAACGCCGGCGTGCGCGCGGCGATGCGG
>NZ_JBKYMO010000814.1:0-1708 GCF_047302915.1 Massilia sp. CT11-108
GGGCAACCCGGCGCCGCCGTGATGCGCAAGGACGGCGACGTCGATGCGGCCCTCGCCGGCGCCGCGCGCACGGTCGAAGCGAACTACGTCTACCCGTTCATCTCGCACGCGAGCATGGAACCGCAGAACTGCACGGCGTGGTTCAAGCCGCGGGAGGGCACCCTCGAACTGTGGGCGCCCACGCAGAATCCGGGCGCCGGCCAGGCGCTCGTCTCCACGACATTCAACATCCCGAAAGACAAGATCCTGCTCCACATCACACGCAGCGGCGGCGGCTTCGGGCGCCGGCTGTCGTCCGACTTCATCGTCGAGGCGGCGGCGATCGCGCAGAAAGTGAAGGCGCCCGTCAAGCTGACGTGGATGCGCGAGGACGACCTGCAGCACGACCACTTCCGCGCCGGCGGCTTCCACTTCCTGCGCGGCGGCGTGGACGACCATGGCAAGGTCGTCGCGTGGCACGACCACTTCGTCACGTTCGCGAACCGCGTCGAGAAGAAGGAAAGCGACGGCGGCAGCGCGAGCGTGCTGCAGCCGGGCAGCGGCGGCAACCTGTCGGGCGATGAATTCCCGGGCCGCTGGCTCGCCAATTGCCTGATCGAGCAGACGCCGCTCGAATGCCGCATCCCGATGGGACCGTGGCGCGCGCCGGGCAGCAACGTGTTCGCGTGGGTGTTCCACAGCTTCATCGACGAACTGGCCCATGCGGCCGGGCGCGATCCCCTCGCGTTCCGCCTCGACCTCCTCGGCGACAATGACCTCGTGGCCGGTACGGGCGAGCGCGGCGTGCCGTACAACGTGGGCCGCATGCGCAACGTGCTGAAGGCCGTCGCCGAAAAATCCGGCTGGGGCCAGCGCAAGTTCGCGCGCGGCCAGGGGGCCGGCATCGCCTTCCACTTCAGCCACCGCGGCTACGTGGCCGAAGTGGCGGAGGTGACGGTGTCGAAGGAAGGCCGGCTGCGCGTGGACCGCGTCGTCGTCGTCGCCGACATCGGCGCGCAGATCGTCAACCTGTCCGGCGCCGAGAACCAGGTGCAGGGCTCCGTCATCGACGGCCTGTCCACGCTGATGTACCCGGCGCTCGACATCGACAAGGGCCGCATCGTGCAGAGCAACTTCCACGACTACGCCCTGCTGCGCATGCCGGACACGCCGACCACGATCGAGACGCACTTCCTCAAGACCGACTACCCCGTCACGGGCCTGGGCGAACCCGTGTTCCCGCCGCTGGCGCCGGCCGTCTGCAATGCCATCTTCGCCGCCACCGGCAAGCGCGTGCGCGAGCTGCCGCTGGCCAAGGCGGACCTGTCCTGGAGCTGATCCGGTGACGGTGGAAGACGCGTCCGACCTGCTGGGCCAGGCCGTCCGCCTGCACCAGCAGGGCCGGCTCGAGCAGGCGCAGGCCTTGTACCGGCGCGTGCTGGACCTCGACCCTTGCCAGTTCGACGCGCTGCACCTGCTGGGCGTGATCGAGCGCCAGCACGGGCATCCCGGCCGCGCCGTGGCGCTGATCGAGGAAGCGCTGCGGATCGACCCGCAGCAGGCGCGCGCCCATTGCAACCTGGGCGCCGCGCTGCAGGATCTCGGCCGCACCGGTGCCGCGCTGGCCAGCTACGAAGCGGCGCTGCGCCTCGATCCGGGCTATGCGCTCGCCTGGGACAACCGCGGCAACACGCTGCGCCGGCTCGGCCGCCTGGCCGACGCCCTGGAC
>NZ_JBKYMO010000815.1:0-1705 GCF_047302915.1 Massilia sp. CT11-108
CAGGTCGCCGCGCACGTCCCAGGGGGAGCGGCGGTTGCGCGTGACCGCGCGATCGGGAGGGGGCAGGTCGTCGCGCATGGCTTACTTCTTGAGGGCGTCGGCCAGCAGCGAGGCATCGATGCCGGCGGCGTAGTCGACCGGGCCGGCGACCAGCTTGTTCGTGCTGAGGAATTTGTGGATCTCGGGACCGGCCGCGACGAGCGACTTCGGCTTGCTGGCATCGAGCGCGGCCTGGTTGTCGGCGCGGTCGAAGAAGCGCGTGCCCGGCAGGAAGACCTTGTACTCGGCCGGCTTGATGCCGACGACTTTCGCCATGATCTGCACCGCTTCGTCTGGATGGTCGTGGATGAAGGCCTGCGTGTCGAACCACGCCTGGATCATGCCGACGAGGTCCTGGCGCTTGGTCTTGTCGCGCAGGGCCTTGCCGTGGGCGACGAGCAGGTCGGGGACGAGGCCCGGCATGTCGCGCGACGTGAACAACGGGTGGCCCTTGCCGCTCGCCTGGATCTTGTTGACCCACGGGTTCCACACGACGGCGGCGTCCACGCGTCCCGCCACGAACGCGGCGGCCGCATCGCCGGCGGACAGGTTGACGACCTTGACGTCGTTGATGCCCATGCCGTTGCGGGCCAGCGCCGTGGCCAGCACGAAATGCGAGATGCTGAACTGCTCCAGCGCCACCGTGCGGCCCTTCAGGTCCGCGAACGACTTGATCTTCGGGCCGACCATCAGCGCGTCGTTGCCGGCCGAGTTGTCGTTGACCAGCACGGCCTTCACGTCGACCTTCTTCGCCAGCGGCGTCATGGTGTCCGACCACGTCTGCGCATTGGCATCGAGCTGGCCGGCCGACAGCGCGGCGACGGAATCCGTGTAATTGCCGAACCAGACCAGCTTGACGTTGGCGCCGTGCCGCTTGAAGAACCCCTTCTGGTCCGCGACGTACCAGGCCACCCAGCCCGGCCAGTCGGACAGGCCGACCTTGACCTCGGCGTGCGCGGGCCCGGCGGCCGACAGCGCCGCGCACAGGGCGAGGACCGTTGCGATGGAACTGCGAAGGATGCGGTGGTGCTGGAAGAAACGCATGATGGAGCTCCCGAAGTGGATAAAAACGAGAGGCAAGCGATTGCGGCGCAATCGTCCTCCCGGGCTTTTATCCCTCCGTGTAGCTCCTTGCCGCGGCGCGGCGGGGAACCGGCAGCTCTCGGACCAGCACCGCTCGCGCGGTCGGAACCCTAGCCACCTTGTCGAGATGTGCGCGATGCCGACATCGGCCCACCTCTCGTTGCAGGTTCAATTTGCAAGAACGGTGCCAGCCGGGTCCGGCCGGGCTTTACCTGTGTGAGGGCCGCGGGCGCACGTTCGCGGCGCGCCGCAGCGGTGCATCCATGCGCCGATCTGGTGCGTATTTCGCGCAGGCCGTGCGCCACGGCGGTGGACGCGGGCGGGCATCGACCTTGCATGGGATGGATCACGATCACGCCGCGGAGCACCGATGTCCACCTTTGCCAGCACCTTGTGTCGCCGTCTCGCCCGGCTCGCCTGGGCGTTCCTGTACCTGCTGGCCTCGCGGCCGGCACCACCGGGGTCAGAGCCCGATTTTTGGAAATTTCCCAAAAAAGGGCTCTGACCCTGACCCTTCCCCTCAAATTTTCACTACCTGCACCAGATTGATCAGTGTAAGTCGGGCGAGCTGGAAGGCGTGGCG
>NZ_JBKYMO010000816.1:0-1702 GCF_047302915.1 Massilia sp. CT11-108
CACCAGGACGGCGGTGAAGAAACAGGGCGCCGCGAAGGCGCGCCGCACGGCAACCAGAGCGACGCCTCCGGTCGCCGCCGACCCGTCGCCGCGCCAGCGCCGCGAAGAGACGCTGATGCAATGCCGGGCCCACGGCTACGACGCGCGCCGGTGTATCGAGCGCGCCTGTACGATGACGCGCTACGGCCTCGCCTGCAAAGGATAGGCCGGTGCGGAATCAGTGGCCGTGCTGTTGTTCGTATTCGTCCGCCTCGGCCTTGGTCGCATGGACGATGCCGTCCGGATGCTCGGGCGGGGTGTACAGCGTGTACAGGCGCATCGGCTCGCTGCTCGACGTGTTGATGACGTTGTGCTCGGTGCCGGCCGGGATGACGACGGCGACGCCGTCCTCGAGCTTGTGCTCCTCGCCATCCAGGATCGCGACGCCCTGGCCGGCTTCGACGCGGATGAACTGGTCGTGGTCCTCGTGCCTTTCGAGGCCGATTTCCTCGCCGGGCTGCAGGGTCATGATGACCAGCTGGCTGCGCTGGGTCGTGTAGAGGACTTCCCGGAAATTATTCCCGGCAAGTGTTTTTTCTTCGATGTTGATGCTGTAGCCCGACATGACGTTCTCCATGAAGTGGTCGTCCGCATTGTAGCGGAAAGCGTGATTGGACACGCAATATTGTCAACACAGCCATAAACGTTTCATGATGTGCATGAGTATTTCCACAATGTTATAATCAGATCATGAACGTTTGACCTTTTCCGATATGACTTCCGACATCACCACGCAGCGCCGCATGCAATTGTTGATCGAGCGGGTCGCCGATTACGCGATCTACATGCTGAATCCCGACGGCACGGTCGCGAGCTGGAATGCCGGCGCGCGGCGCTTCAAGGGGTACACGGAGGCCGAGATCCTGGGTCAGCATTTCTCGCGCTTCTACACGCCGGCCGACCGCGCCTCCGGCTTGCCGGAACGGGCGCTCGCCACGGCGCTGGAAAAAGGACGGTTCGAGGCGGAAGGCTGGCGCGTGCGCAAGGACGGCAGCCAGTTCTGGGCATCCGTCGTCATCGACCCGATCCTCGACGACGACGGCCAGTTGCTCGGCTTTGCCAAGATCACGCGCGACATCAGCGACAAGAAGCTGGCGCGCGAAGCACTGCGCCGCAGCGAGGAGCAGTTCCGCCTGCTCGTCGACGGCGTGATCGACTATGCCATCTACATGCTGTCCCCGGAAGGCCTCGTGACGACGTGGAACGCGGGCGCCCGCAGCATCAAGGGGTACACGGCGGACGAAGTCATCGGCACGCACTTCGGCCGCTTCTACACGGATGAAGACCGGAACGACGGGCTGCCGGACCGCGTGCTCGCGACGGCGCGCGAACAGGGGCGCTACCATGGCGAGGGCGTGCGGGTGCGCAAGGATGGCACGCGCTTTCGCGCCGACGTCGTCGTGGACGCCATCCGCGACGCGGACGGCCGCCTCGTCGGCTTCGCCAAGATCACGCGCGACGTCACGCAGCGCGTGCAGCTGGAAGAGGCGCGCCAGGCCCTGCAGCATGCCCAGCGCCTGGAAGCGGTCGGCAAGCTGACGGGCGGCGTCGCCCACGACTTCAACAACATCCTGCAGGTGATCGGCGGCAGCCTGCAGTTGCTGGGCGGAACCGTGGCCGGGCTGCCGGCCGCGCTGCGGCATGTGCAGATGGCGCTGGCCGC
>NZ_JBKYMO010000817.1:0-1700 GCF_047302915.1 Massilia sp. CT11-108
GGCCGCCGCGCTGTAGAGCGCACGGGAATTCGTGCTCAGCTGCTTGACGATCTCGGTGCCGAGCGAGCGCGGCTTGCTGTGCTCGTCGGACACCCGGGTGATGAGCACGCCGGCCGCGACGGAAATCAAGAGCGAAGGAATCTGCGAGACCATCGCGTCGCCCACCGACAGCACGGCGAAGCGGTCGGCCGCCTCCGCCGCCGACATGCTGTGGTAGGTCACGCCGATGACGATGCCGGCCAGGATGTTGACCATGGTGATCACCAGCCCGGCGATGGCGTCGCCCTTGACGAACTTCATGGCGCCGTCCATGCCGCCGTGCAGCTGGCTCTCGATCGACAGCATGGTGCGGCGGCGCTGCGCCTCCTCGGCGGTCAGGTTGCCGGCGCGCACGTCGGCGTCGATACTCATCTGCTTGCCGGGCATCGCGTCCAGCGTGAAGCGGGCGCCGACCTCGGCCACGCGCTCCGACCCCTTGGCGATGACGATGAACTGGACGATGGCGATGATCAGGAACACCACCAGGCCGACGACCAGGTTGCCGCCGACGACCAACTCGCCGAAGCTTTCGATGATGTGGCCGGCCTCGGCATGCAGCAGGATCGACTTGGTCGAGGCGATGTTCAGCGACAGCCTGAACAGCGTGGTGAACAGCAGCAGCGACGGGAACGAGTACAGCGAGGTCGCGTTGGGGATGTACAGCGTGACCATCAGCAGCAGCACGCTGATCGTGATATTGAGCGCCAGCAGGCCGTCGATCACGACGGTCGGCAGCGGCAGGATCATCAGGGCGATCACCGCGACGATGAGTACGGCGATCGAGACTTCCCCTCCCAGGTCGTTCAGGCGGAATGATTTCATGGGCTACCTCTCTGTCACGGTGTTGGGGCTCGGGGCCCGCATGTCCTCGACCCACGCCAGCACGGCGGCGACCGAATCGAACAGCGGTTCCGGAATGGCGTCGTTGACGGCCACGAGGAACAGCGCGCGCGCCAGCGGCGGGTTGCCGACGATCGGCACGCCGAAGCGCATGGCCTGTTCGCGGATCACCCTGGCGTCGCCGTCGACGCCCTTGGCGATCACGCGCGGCAGGCCCGTCTCGCCGGGGTCGTAGCGCAGCGCCACCGCGTAGTGGGTCGGGTTGACCACCACCACGTTGGCGTTGGCCACCGACTCGTTCGGCGGGGCGGAGGCGTTTTCACGCCCGATCTTGCGGCGCTCGTTCTTGATGTGCGGGTCGCCTTCGGAATCCTTGTTCTCGCGCTTGACCTCGTCCTTGCTCATCTTGTGGTCGCGGATGAACAGCCAGTGCTGGATGCCGTAGTCGGCCACGCCGATGATCGCGTACAGCACGCCGGCCACGCCGAACACCTTGCACAGCACGCCCCAGGCGACGTCGGCCAGGCCGCCGACCGGCTGGTAGACCACCCCGAGCACCAGCGGCACCAGCAGCATGCCGGTGCGGACCAGCACGGCGCCGATCAGCAGGGCCTTGAGCACCGCCTTGAGCAGGTCGATCAGCGAGCGCACCGAAAAGATGCGCTTCAGGCCCGAGGCCGGGTTGATCGCGTCGAACTTGAGTTCCAGCGGCTTGAACGAGGTCTGCAGGCCGACCTGTGCCACCAGCGCGCCGGCGAAGTCGTGGCGGCGGATCAGCATCCAGGCGTCATAGGCGTGCAGCTCGACGAAATTCGGGCGCA
>NZ_JBKYMO010000818.1:0-1692 GCF_047302915.1 Massilia sp. CT11-108
GTACCAGGTCGCGGCGGATGCGGGCGCGGCGACGAAGGCCGCGGCAATGACAAGGGAACGATGCATGTCAGGTCTCCTGGGTGCGGGGCAGCGCGTCGCCGATCAGCGCAAGATTCTGGATGGCGGCCAGGCCCCATTGCGCCGTTTCGTTCGTGCTCACCCATGGGACTTCGTCGACGGGATTCAATACGTCCGGCCCCGCCACGCGCACGGTGCGGAACGGTCGCCGCCTGCCTTCGCCCGCGAATTCCTGCCACGCGCGCCGGGCCAGCCCGGGGTCCTTGCGCTTCCAGGCCGCGTATGCGGTCAGCCGCGAGTGGCCGACATACAGCGCATGCGTGGCGCCGTGCGGCGCGCCGAGGCGGCGGCGCTGCTCGTCGACCGGCGCGTTGAACAGTTCGCAGTACTCGAGCCAGGCCCGCTCGAAGGCCGTGTCGCCCGTCAGGCGGATCAATTCGTCGAAGATTTCGACGGCGCCGAACACGGCGTTCAGGTGCAGCGCTTTCACGCCGGTGCCGATCATGTTGTGCAGCCGGCCCGTGTCCGGCTCGTAGCCCATGCGGTCGCCGTTGAAGAAGCCGTGCGGCATCGCCGCGATGTCGCGCATGCCGGCGCGGATCTTGTCGCGGTAGCGCGCGCTGCCGGTCCGCTCCCACTCGGTCAGCCAGTTGGCCACGAGCGACGCCCAGTCCGTGCCGAAGCTGATCCGCGCCGGATACGGTCCTTTCGGCGGCTGGTTCGCCAGTTTGCGGACCGGGTCGACGTCGTCCAGCCTGCGGTCCGCATCGAGCACCTCGCGCATGATGTCGCCGGTGCGCTCGTCGCCCGTCAGGTAGTAATAGAAGCGCCGGTAGACCGCGGTGCTGATGCGCACCTGCTTGGCGCTGCAGCCCCAGTGCTGCACGTTGTGGCGCGAGCCGAGCCCCGCGAAGCGGCCCAGGTGGTAAGTATCGACTTCGCTCGTGTGCCGTACCATCGCCTCGCCCATCCGGAAGATGTCGGCGCGTCCCGTGCGGAGGAACGAATACCACAACCACAGGTCGGGCGACAGTTCCGAGTTGTCCCACGCGAAGCCGCCCACGTCGTAGCGCCAGTCGTGGCGGTCGGCGTCGTAGGTGTGGCGGATGTCGCCGTAGTCCCAGAAGCCGTACCAGCGGCGCTGCTCGACTTCCTTGCGGTAGAAATCGAAGCGCGCGTCCAGCTGGTTCTCGATCGCCGCGCGTGCCGGCGTGCTGCGGTCCGGCAGCGCCCACAGGTTGCCGAACACTTGCGTCGCGAGGATATGCGCGGGCGCGGGCACGAGCTGCGGCGGCGTCTGCATCGCCTGCGCGATCTCCACCAGGCGCGCGCGCGGCGGCGTCGTTTCGAACGCCCACAGCGTGATCTCGCTGCTGCGCGCGACGCCGACGGGCGTGCCGAAGCCTTTCTCGTAATCCTCGTACGTGATGTCCAGGCCCTGCAGCTCCCCGGCATGCGTGTCCATGCCCATGCCATCGTGGTAGAAACGCAGGTCCATCGCGGGCGCGTCCGGGGACCACATCCAGACGGTGGCGCGTGCGGTGTCCGTGTGCGCGTCACGGATGTCCAGTTGCGTCGGGTGGCGCTGCCAGAAGTCGCGCAGGCCGAACGCGACGCCACCGGAGACGCCGCCCACGTAGCCGGTACCGGGCGCGCGCCGGCCCCAGGCCGAAT
>NZ_JBKYMO010000819.1:0-1690 GCF_047302915.1 Massilia sp. CT11-108
GCTTCCTGCAGGCGACGGGTGCCGGCCCGGCACGCCCCCTGCGGCTCGTGAAGGGCAGCCACATCGTCGTGCCGCGCCTGTTCGACGGCGACCAGGCGTTCCTGCTGCAGCAGCCGGACGGCCGCATCGTGTTCGCGCTGCCGTACGAGGGCGCGTTCACCCTGGTGGGCACGACGGACGTCGACCACGACGCGCAGGACGTCGACCGCGTCGCCATCAGCCCCGCGGAGACGGCGTACCTGTGCGACGCCGTGAACCGCTGCTTCGAGCGGCGCATCGGGCCGGACGATGTGGTGTGGAGTTATGCGGGCGTGCGGCCGCTGATCGCGGACGATGGCGGCGGCAGCGCATCGTCCGCCAGCCGCGACTACCGCTTCGAGCACGACACGGCCGGCGGCGCGCCGCTGCTGTCCGTGTTCGGCGGGAAGGTGACGACGTTCCGCAAGCTCGCGGAACAGGCCGTCGACTGGATCGGGCCCGTGCTGGGCCGCCAGGTGCCGGCGTGGACGGCGCATGCCTGCCTGCCGGGCGGCGACCTGTATGGCAAGGAGCCGGTCGCGCGTGCGGTGCTCGAGTACGACGCGTGGGTGCGCACACGCCGCCAGCAATTCGCCTGGCTGCCCGACGGCCTGCTGGCGCGCTATGCCCGCAGCTACGGCACGCGCCTGGCCACGCTGCTGGCGCATTGCCGCGCGCGTGCCGACCTGGGCGAGGAAATCGTGGCCGGCCTGTACGAGGTCGAGGCGGACTACCTCGTGCGCCAGGAATGGGCGATGGCGGCCGACGACATCCTGTGGCGCCGCACGAAGCTGGGCCTGCACGTGGCGCCGGGCGCGGCCCAGCGCCTCGATGCGTGGCTGACGGCGCGGCGCCGCGGCACGGTCGCCGCGCAATAGCGCGCTTTACTGCGCGTTCTTCGCCAGCCAGGCGTCGATCTCGGGCAGGCGCGCCGCGTTCACCTGGATGCGGTCCTTGATGGCCGCGATGGCCGCCTCGACGTCGCCGCGCGAGCTCGGTGCCAGGTTCGCCTGTGCGTACGCGCCCAGTTTGTCGACCATCGCCGGATCCGACGATCCCGTCGCGAGGCGCGCCAGGTAGCGGCTGCGCGAGCTCGCGTCCACGCGGTCGTTGATCTGCGCGAGGTTCGCGATCGCGAAGTCGAACGCCATGTCCGGATAACGCAGCGCCACTTCGGAGATCATCTCGGCGCCGATCGTGAGGCCCGGTTCGTCCGTCAGCGCGAGTTGCAGCGCGCGCATGGCGAGCGCGCGGTCTTCGGTCGCGGCCAGCAGGGTGTAGCGCTGGTCGCGCACGAGCGGCGTCGTCTCGTTGCGCGCGGCTTGCTGCAACTGGTCCCACGTGGCGGCGTCCGCGTGCTGGGCGACGACGCCCATCACCGTCTTGCGCAGCGGTCCCGGCACGGCGCTGGCGTCCGTCGCCAGCGCGGCGTAGCGGCGGCGCGCTTCGGCGATGACGTTGGCGTCGCCGAGGTTGCTCAGCACATTGACCAGCTCTTCGCGCAGGTTGGCGACGGACGACGCTTCGCCCGGCCGCGCAGTCCAGCCGACCTGCGCCATCAGCGGTGCCAGGCGCGCGATCGCGAACGTGTCGAAACGCTTCTGGCGGGTCGCGTCGCCGCCGCGGGCCTGTTCGCGGTAGCGGTTGTGGACGCCGTCGAGCAGTGCGGCGA
>NZ_JBKYMO010000820.1:0-1682 GCF_047302915.1 Massilia sp. CT11-108
CATGTTCGCGCCGAGACGGAAGCGCTCGTGCGCGCGCAGGCGCAGGCGCACGACGTCTGCCTGCCCACATAACCAGCCGGACGCCGCACCGGCACTTCCATCGTCGCGCCGCTGCAGGCGCACGAGCAGTTCGAGCCGGCCCTCCATCGGCAGCGATGCGATCGAGTATTCGCGCGGGTGCTCGGGATCCGCCGGCGGGCCGGACCGATAACTGGCTGCTGTTCGGCGAGCGCAACCAGATCCACGATTTCCTGCTGCGCGCCGAACTGCAGGCATGGCGCGAGGACGGCGACCTGGCGTACCTGGACCTCGCGTTCTCGCGCGACCAGGCCGAGCGCCGCTACGTGCAGGACGTGCTGCGCGACCGCGCCGACCGGCTGCGCGAGTGGGTCGAGCGCGGCGCCGCGATCTATGTCTGCGGCAGCCTGCAAGGCATGGCCGGCGGCGTGCACGAGGCGCTGCAAGGCATCCTCGGCGCGCAAGCGCTCGACGGGCTGACAAACGAAGGCCGCTACCGCCGCGACGTTTATTGACCGCCTGCCGCCACGGTCGTCGCGTCGATCTCGGATCCCCACGGATCGCGCAGCGCGACCGGCTTGCCGTCCGCGCCAAAATCCATGATCACGTCCTTGTCGCCCGCATAGCGCGGCCACGCGGGCAGCTTGCGGCCGTTCGGGTCGCCCTTCTTCGCGAAGTTCACGAGGTAGGCGCTCATCGCGCGGCCCATCGCCACGTCCTTCTTCGTGACGGCGTCGCCGTACTTGACGTCGACCGTGTCGAAGAAATACGGGATGTCGCTCGCGTGCTGCGCGCCCGTCTTGCCGATGCTGTCGGCCACGTACGAGAAGCGGTATGCGTACACGGGCACACCCTGCGCGGCGAGGCGGCCCGCGAGGCTGCGCGCGCCCGCGACCATGAAGCCAGTCTTGCCGCCGATGTCGGCACTCGTCGCGCCGATCATCACGGGGACTTTCGCAAAGCGGCCGGACGCGAACGCGGCGCCCGACTCGACGGCCACCTTGCCGTCCGCGAACGGCCCCGCATACGTGGCCGGATTCTGCGGCGCACGGTTGGCCAGGTTCATGCCGTCGACGATTTGCTCGGCCGGCAGCGCGCGCAGTTTATCCAGCGCCTGCGGATCGTCCGCCGCGATGCCCTTGGCCGTCGCGAAATTCACGCCGATCTGCTCGACGGCAGCCAGCCCCGGATCGGCCGACTTGCCGTCGCCGCCGGACAGCACGACCGCCTTCGCGAACAGGCCCTGCGTCTGCGGTGATGTCAGCAACGCGTTGACGGACATGCCGCCGGCCGATTCGCCGATGATCGTCACGTTGGATGCATCGCCGCCGAACGCCGCCACGTTGCGCTTGACCCACTGCAACGCGGCCAGCTGGTCCATGTACCCGTAATTCCCGAGCGGTTCGTCCTTTGCATGCTGCGTCAACTGGGGATGGGCGAAGAAGCCGAAACGGCCGAGGCGATAGTTGAAGCTGACCAGCACGACGCCCTGCTTCGCCAGCGCGGCACCGGAATACGTCGGCGGCGACGACCCGCCGTTGACGAAGCCCCCGCCATAGATCCACACGATCACCGGCAGCTTCGCGGACGCTTTCGCCTTCGCGGGACGCCACACGTTCACGTACAGGCAATCCTCGGCCGGCGGCGTGCCGAGCGGCGCGGCG
>NZ_JBKYMO010000821.1:0-1680 GCF_047302915.1 Massilia sp. CT11-108
CCCCAGTGATGAGATACTTCCTCAACGTTTACCGGACCCGTTTCGTTTACACCGGCCTACGTTTTTACACAGCCTGGGTCGATAGCGGACTTACACGGCCGTAGTTCTGCAGCGAAGATCGCGGCCGTGTTCCCAGACGGACTGACGCCATGGCCCAAGCACTTCTCCCCGAAGACCTTTGGTCGTTCGCAGCAGCGCATCTCCCGATTCACAGCAGATCGCCGAAGGGCGGACGGCCACGTATCAACGATCGCGCGACCCTAACCGGGATACCGTGGGAATAGGTGCCACGCGAACCCGGCTGCGGCAGTGGCGTGACTTGTTGGTGCCGGCTCCACGAGTGGACGAAAGCTGGCGTTTGGCAGCGTGTCGAGGCAGTCCTCCGACGGCTGCGCGAGCACGATCGTCGGCGGCAAGTCGCTCACGGAGCACGGCAAGAGCAGCTTCTACTTCGACATCAAGATCACCGACGAGACGAATACGAAGGACGACAAGGCGCGGTACATCCGGGAAGCGTTCGACGGCTTCGCCGGCATCCTGGGGAAGGTGCACGAGGAAAGCTACATCTGCGTGCGGGACGTCCGCGCCGCTTCCTACGGCCACGGCGGGCATACCCAGGAATACCGGTATCACCGCGGATTGCGCCTGCCAGGTCATCCCGATTCGACGAACGCCTTGAGCCGCGCCAGGGCGACGTCCCACTCACGGCCGATGACTTCCAGCGTGCGCCTGGCGGCGTCCAGCTGCGCCGTGTCCAGCGTCCATCTCCGCTCCCGTCCGACCTTGACGTCGTGGACGATACCGGCCTGGGCGAGGACCTGCATATGCTTGGTCACACCCTGCCGGCTGATGTGCGTGCTGGCGGTCAGTTGCGCGATCGAGAGGGCGCCGCCCGCGCACAGGGCCGCGACGAGCGTCAGCCGCGTGGCGTCTCCCAGCGCCGCGAACACGTTCGCCAGCGCCGGACCGGCATCGACCAGGTCGCGCAGCGCGGCATCAGGCCGCGACATGGCGGACGATGTTCGTCAGCTGCGCATCCCAGCCGGCGCCGTTCATGCGGAATGCCTCCAGCCGCCGGTGTGGCGGGACGTTGTCGAAGCCCGATTCCACGATCGTCAGCAAAGTACGGTTGTTTCCGGCGTCGGCGAGCGTGAACGTGACGAGCGTCGGCTGTTCCGCGCTGTAGTCGACGGCGGGATCGATCGCGTAGGGATGCCAGCGGAAGGACAGCAGTTCGAGCGGCTGCATGCGGTCGATGAGCACGTCGAAATGGAGGTGTTCGTAGCCCGGGTAGGTGATGTTCCCGCGTGCACGCTGGCCCGGTGCGAACGTCTGGCCCTTCAGGTCGGCGCCGAACCAGTTGCCGAAGGCCTCGGCGTCGGCCAGCGCGTCCCACACTTTTGCGCGCGGCGCGTCGATGACGATGCTGCGTTCGATGCGGTCCGTTTCGGATGTGTGCTCCATGATGGCTCTCCTTGTCGCGTTTTAATATGCAACCAGATGGTTGCTTATTACGCAGTGTAGGACAGCATGCGCGAATACGCAACTCACGGAAGATGAAGCGCGGCGTACCAGTCCGCGTACGGCGTGTTGGCGACGAGCCGCCGGTTGTAATCGGGCGCGCCGTCCGTCCACCACGCGGGGCCGCGCTCGCCGAGGGCGCGCTTCGCCGCGTGGTGG
>NZ_JBKYMO010000822.1:0-1675 GCF_047302915.1 Massilia sp. CT11-108
AAGGGGCCGTAGTAGCCCGAGGCGTTCTTGGCCGAGTAGGCCATGATCCGCGTTTGTATCAGTTCCTTCTCTTCCAGCGCCACGCGGATCGCGCCGATGCGGCCGTCCATCATGTCCGTCGGGGCGACGACGTCGACGCCGGCCGCGGCCTGGGCCAGGTGGTGCCCCGAAAACTGCAGGCGCTCCAGTTCCGACAGTGCCCGGGCCAGGCGGCGCGGTTCGCCCAGCCGGCGCGCGGCGAAATCGTCGGCGATCTGCTCGCGCTCGTTGCGGATGCGGCGCGAGATCCACCACACGGCCGGGTGATAGAACAGCAGGGCCTCGATCACGTTCTGCACGAGATTGACGAGGTAGTCGTGGCGCCGGACATGGCCCAGCTCATGCGCCAGCAGCGCTTCCAGCAATTGCGGCGGCATGCCCGTCACGAGGGCGGCCGGCACGAGCACGACGGGCCGCCAGAAGCCGGCCGTGACCGGACTCGCCAGTCTGTCGACGATGCGCAGGCGCACGGTGCGGTCGATGCCGCAGCGGGCGGCCAGTTGGGCCAGCCTCGATTGCCACACGCGTTCCGCGGCGCTGCCAGCCTGTGCCGGCGTGGCGCGTCCACCCGTGGCGCGTCGCACCCATACCAGCCCCATCGCCATGCGCAGCCCGAGCGCCGCCGCGCAGGCCGCCCATGCGCCGACTTCGTCATGATGCTGCAGGCCGGGCGTTGCGCAGCGCCACGAGCAGCACTGCCGTCGTGCAGCCGATCAGCGCGCCTTGCCACACGAAGTGCAGCAACGCCCATCCGAGGCTGGGCACGAACGACTGCGACAGCGTGGACGGGAATCTGGTCACCACGTCAGGCAGGTGCGACGGCAGTGGCGCGAGCGGACTCGTCGGCAGCAATACCGATAACAGCCCGGTGACGAGCCCGGCGCTCATTGTTCGTCTCCGTCTTTCAGCAGTTGTTCGATCTCATCGCGCTCCTTTTTCGAGATGCCGCTCTTGAGTGCGGCCAGCACCAGCGCCTTGGCCGACCCGGCGAAGGCGCGCTGCATCAGGTCCTTCAGCAAATTCGTCTGCAGCGATTCCTGCGCGTGGGCCGGTGCGTACACGTGAGACCGTTCGCTCTCGTCGCGGATCAGCAAACCTTTACCGTGCATGATCTGCATCAGGCGGAGCACGGTCGCGTACGTCACCTCCGGACGTTCCTTGACGATGTCTTCGTGAACCCGGCGCGCCGTGGCCGCGCCCAGCGGCCAGAGTACCTGCAGCAGGTCGAGTTCGGCGGGCGTCGGCTTGGGCGGGGCGGGGGATTTGGCCATGGCGGTGTCTCGGAACGTCGTCGATAAATCTAGACTAACTCGTCTAGATCAAGTTGTCTACAAGTTTATTTTCCATGCGCTGGCTTGTTTCCGCAGACCGTCCGGCACTAACATAGAAATCACTGTCTACATAAAAAAGGGAGTGTCCATGCTGAAAACCCGTCTGCGCGCGAGCGCCCTCGTCCTGCTGCTGGCTTCGAGTGGCGCCGGCGCGTCGTCCGTCCCCGATTATCCGTTCGTGCACGTCACCGGGAGTTCGTTCCAGGCCGTCGTACCCGACCTCGCCAGCCTCGATTTCGAGATCGTCGCGCCCGATGCCGACCCGGCCGCGGCGCGCGCCGTCGTCGAGGCGCGCGTGGGCGAGG
>NZ_JBKYMO010000823.1:0-1671 GCF_047302915.1 Massilia sp. CT11-108
GCCACGCTGGCCCTGCAATGCAGCATGTGCCACGGCGCGCGCGGCACGGCATCGGCCGGCACGAACGCGCCGCACCTGGCGGGCCAGCCCCCGTCGTCCACCTACAAGCAGCTGCGCGACTTCAAGTCCGGCCACCGCCCGAGCGCCGTCATGCAGCCGCTGGCGACGAACCTGTCCGACCAGGACATGCGCGACCTGGCCGCGTTTTACTCGCAGCAGCAGCGCGAGACCCTGGTGGGGCATGCGGGCATCCAGGTCGAGGTGCCGCGCATCGTCAGCAACGGGTCGCCGATGCGCAACGTGGGGGCATGCGCGACCTGCCATAGCCCGGGCGTGGCGCGCGTGGCGACGCCCATCATCGACGGGCTGCCGGCGGCGTACATCGTCGACCAGCTGAACGCCTTCAAATCGGGGCGGCGCGCCAACGACATCAACCAGCAGATGCGCAATGCGGTGCATGGGTTGACGGACCAGGAGATCGAGGTGGTGGCGAAGTATTACGCCAGCCGCTGATCAGAGCGAGGCCGCCAGCGCCTCGGCATCCGCCCCGGCGGGAATGCGCATCGGCGCCGCGGGATCCGTCACGGCACGCCACACGGCTTGCGCGACGTCTTGCGCCTGCGTGACCGGTCCCGGCTCGCGCATGCGCTTGAACACGTCGTCCATCAACGGCGCGTAATCCGACGGGATCTCGCCCTGCATGAGCGGGCGGGCGTTCTCGCCGAAGCGCGTGTCCGGCGCGCGGCCCGGCAGCACCAGGCGCGTCCGGATGCCCAGCGGCGCCAGTTCCAGCGCGAGCGATTCCGTGAACGCATTCACGGCTGCCTTGCTGGCCCTGTAGACCGACAGCAGCGGCCGCGGCGCGAGCGTGACGGTCGATGTCACGTTCACGATCACGCCCGCGCGCCGGGCGCGCATCGCGGGCAGCACGGCCTGCGTCATGGCGATCGTGCCGAGTGTGTTCGTCTCGAACACCGCACGGATCGTGTCCGTCGACACGGCTTCCAGCGGATTGATCAGGCCGACGCCGGCATTGTTGACGAGCGCATCGATCGGCCCCGCGGCGGCGATGGCCGCGCGGACGCTGTCCGCGTCCGTCACGTCCAGCGCGACGACGCGCAGGCGGCTCGACGCCGGCAGCAGGTCGGTGCGCGGCGTACGCATCGTGGCGACGACCTGCCAGTCGCGGTCGAGGAAATGGCGGGCGATTTCGAGGCCGAAGCCGGACGAGCAGCCGGTGATCATGACGGTTTTCATGTGAACTCCTGTGTGGGTTGGCAATACCGTTACGATAGCGGCCGACGTCCGGACGCGCTACAATCGTTAGTCCACACATCTTTTGCGAGAGTCCGGAATGATCGATCCCTTGGCCGACGTGGTCGGCCTGCTGCGGCCGGGCGTGCGCTACACGAAGATCGTCGGCGCGGCGGGCCGCTGGGGCGTGCGGCGCACGGAAGCGGGCGAGCCGTCGTATTGCGTCGTACTCGACGGCGCCTGCCTGCTCACGGCCGCGGACATGGATCCCATCGCGCTCGAACCGGGCGACTTCGTGCTGATCCCTGCCACGTACGACTTCTCGATGTCGAGCCTGCGCCCGCCGCCCGCACGCGACTTCGACAAGCCGCCCGCGCAGGTCGCACCCGGCGAAGTCCGCCACGGCACGCGCGACGG
>NZ_JBKYMO010000824.1:0-1665 GCF_047302915.1 Massilia sp. CT11-108
GACTGTTGATTGTTAAAGAGCTGTATTCGGTACTGCCTTGCTGCGCTTGCGAATCGTTTTGTTCGTCAGCAGCAGAGGAGTGAGATTATGCCGTGCTTCGCTTAACTCGTCAACCCCTCGTCTGTTTTGTCGCGTCGTCGTTTCCGACTCAATTCATGCGCTGCAAAACAGGAGGCGCACTATAACAACCCACGTGCCCTTACGCAAGTACCGTTGCACGAGCGCGACTTCAGCGCCTCCACCATCTAATTGACGTTTAGGCAATAATCACGAATACTGAACTAGAAAATATATCAATCCGCCTGAAGGACACCGGTGACCCTCGACGCCAACCAGATCCTGGCTCTCGCGCCCGATCCCGCCTCGGCCAAGGCCGGCAGCCAGTTGGCGACGCCGCGGAACTGGTCGAATCTCGGCACGAGCGACAGCGCCCTGTGGGGCGAATGCCAGGGCAGCGGCAAGACACCCTATCGCACCCAGATCGACCTCGGCGGCCCCGCCTTCAAATGCACTTGCCCCAGCCGCAAATTCCCCTGCAAGCACGGCCTCGGCCTGTACCTGCTGCGCGCCGCCGAGCCCTTCTTGTTCGACCAGGCGGAGACGCCGGCATGGGTCAGCGACTGGCTGCAGGGACGCCAGTCGCGCCAGGAAAAGAAGACGCTCACAAAAGACGCCGGTCCGGAAGCCGCGGCACTGGCCCGCAAGCGTGAGGAAAAGCGCGAAGACAAAGTGACCGCTGGCCTGGCGGACCTGCAGACCTGGCTGCACGATCTGGCGCGCGAAGGTCTCGCGTCCGTGCGCTCGCGCGGCCAAGGGTTCTGGGATGCGATCGCCGCGCGCATGGCAGATGCCCAGGCGGCCCCGGTCGCACGACGCCTGCGCCGCGCGGGCAGCATGCTCTACCAGTCAGGCTTGCGCAACGCCGAAAGCCTCGTCGCGAACGAACTCGCATCGCTGTACCTGCTGGTCCGGGCATGGCAGCGCATCGACGAACTGGCGCCGGCGCTGCAGGCCGACGTGCGCGCCCTGCTCGGGTGGACGATGAGCCAGGACGACGTCCTGCGCCAGGGCGCCGTCACGGACCGCTGGAGCGTGCTCGCCCAGTGCACGTTCGACGACGAACGCCTGCGCGTGCGCTCGACCTGGCTGTTGGGCGCCGCGACGGGACGCTGGGCCTTGCACCTCCAGTACGCGGTCGGCACGCAGGGCTTCGAACAACAGCTCGCGCCGGGCACCACATTCGACGGTGACCTGTGCTTCTATCCGAGCGCATGGCCGCTGCGCGCGCAGATTCGGCACCAGGACGACGTGCAGCCCCTGTCCGCCATCGCAGGCCCGTCCAGCCTCGACACCCTGCAGGACACGTACGCGGACGCCCTCGCCGCCCAGCCCTTCCTGGAGCGCCACCCGGTGCTGCTCGGCGGCCTCGTACCGGACGGCACGGACCATGGCATCGTCCGCAACGCGCAGGGCCGCCGCATCGCCTTGCATCCGTCTTTCCGCCATCCGGTGCACCTGCTGGCCGTCTCCGGCGGCCATCCGCTCACCGTCTGCGCTGAATGGGATGGCCGCATGCTGCTGCCGCTCGCCGTCTGGCGCGACGGACGGCTCTACAACATCGACAGCAACCTTCCATGAACGACGCCGCGCGCCAGCTGCAGCAGC
>NZ_JBKYMO010000825.1:0-1654 GCF_047302915.1 Massilia sp. CT11-108
GCACAGGGCCGGTCGCGCCGCAGCCAGGGCAACCAGCAGGACTCCGACCTGGCCAGCGGGCCGGGCGACAACGCGCAGCGCGGTGACCAGGGCAACCTCCAGAGCGGCAACCTCGACCAGGGCAACCAGTCGCAGTCCGACCTCGGCAGCGGGCCCGGCGACAATTCGCAACGGGGCAGCCGCGGCGGCGGCAACATGCAGAGCGGTGGCCAGGGCAGCCGGTCGGGCCGGAACCGGTTGACGCCGGACGATCTCGATACGGACGAGTCCCTCTAACACCATCACCGGCCCGTCCACCGGGCGGGCCTGTCCCGAAGCCATGATGTTGTGTTTACGCGTCACTCGGGGAAAGAGTTTCCACGCGGAATGATACAATCTTCCGTCCGTGCGCCTATGCCGGCTTCTTCCGCATCATCCCCGGTCTGACTGGAAACACATCATGAACGCGCCGGCCCTGCCCGCCTCCGCCGCCGACTACATCGCGCATATCGATCTTGCCTTCGAACTGATGGTCGTGCTGGACGCGTCCGGACGCATCGTGCGCGCCAACGCGGCGGCCGGGGACATCCTCGGCTACAGCCCGGTCGAGCTGGCGGGCCGTCCCGTGCGCGAGCTGCTGCATCCGGACGAGCGGGCCGCCATGGACACGCTCGCGGCCGACCTGCTGGCCGGCCGGCCGTGCCACGAGCGCGAACTGCGCTGGCGCCGCAAGGACGGCGCGACGATCTATCTGTCGCTGTCCGCGCGCTGGTCCGCGCACGCCAGGCTCGTGTACGCGAGCGCGCGCGACGTCACCGCGCACCGCGCGGCACGCGACGAACTGAAACGCTCGCGCGAGCGCATGCACGCCATGCTGGAGAGTATCGGCGACGCGTTCTTCGCCATCGACCGCGAGTGGCGCATCACGTACGCCAACCGCAAGGCCGGTGCGTTCATCGGCGTGGACGTGGCACCGAATGTCGGGCGCCACCTGCTCGAGGTCGCGCCCGCGCTCGAGGGCTCGGCCATCGTCGAGCACTACCGCCGCGCGCTGGCCAGCGGCGAATCCGGCTTCTTCGAAGCGTACTGGCAGCCGTCGGCGACGTGGGTCGAGGTACGCTGCTACCCGACGCCGGACGGGCTCTCGGTCTACTTCCATGACGTCACCGCCAAGCGCGTCGCGCTGGACGCCGTCCGCAAGAGCGAGCAGCGCTTCCGCAACCTGTTCCAGCAGGCCGGCGACAGCATCGTGATCGCCGACGCCGACCTGCGCATCATCGCCGCCAACGGCCGCGCGTGCGCCCGCTTCGGCTACACGGAAGACGAATTCAGCGGCCTGTCCGTGAGCGACATCGACGGCCACCACGCCTACACGCCGGGCCTGCTCGACAGCCTGCGCGGCGGCCAGACGCACCTGCTGCGCATGGCCAAGCGGAGAAAGGACGGCACCAGCTTCCCGGCCGAGGTGCACATCTCGCGCTTCGAGGACGGCGGCGAGGAATACTTCCAGGCCATCATCCGCGACCTGACGGAGCGCGAGGAAGCGGAGCGCCAGCTGCGCGCCAGCGAACGGCGCTTCCGCGAAGTCATCGAGATGACGCCGGCCGGCTACGTGCTGGCCAGCGCGGACGGCCGCGTCCTCGACGTCAACCCGGCCCTGTGCGCACTCGCGGGC
>NZ_JBKYMO010000826.1:0-1652 GCF_047302915.1 Massilia sp. CT11-108
CTGCCGCCCGCGCCGCTGGAGCAATTGCTTGTGAGTGAACGCGGCGTCACGCGTGTCGTGCGCGTCGCGGACATCCAGTGGATCGAGACGGCCGACAACTACGTCGTGCTGCACACGGCCGTGGGCAGCCCGCTGTTGCGCCAGACGCTGGCCGGCCTCGTCGACCGGCTCGGTGCCGGCTTTATTCGCTGTCACCGGCGCGCCGCCGTGCAAGTGGGCTGGATCGAACAGGTGGTCACCCTGGACAAGGGCGACGGCGAATTGCTGCTGCGCGGCGGCGCGCGGGTGCCGTGCAGCCGCCAGTACCGCGCCGACGTGATGGCGCGGTTGAATCCGGCTTGAATCAGGCCTCCAGCGCGGCCAGCAGTGTCGAACCGACGGGCACGCCCCAGCCCGTGCACGCATCCCAGCCCGCCCCGGCCGCATAACCGCCGTTGTCGCCGCTCGTGATGTCGCGCAGCGCGCCGCTGCCCGCCAGCGGGCCGTACAGCAGCGGATTGAGCCATCCCACGTGCTGCGGCAGCTTCTGGTTCAGCAGCGCGACGAGCCCCGCATACAGCGGCGACACGGCGCTCGTGCCGCCGATCGTGGTCGTCAGGAAGTCGACCCGCACCCGGTAGCCCGTCGCCGGGGACGCATTGCCGGCCACGTCCGGCACGCCGCGTCCGACGCGTCCGCCCGGGTTGATCGACGCCGGCACGCGCGCATCCGCCTGCCAGGACGGCAGCGCGAACTTGTCGCTGACGCCGCCGCCTGTCGCGCTGGTGGAAGGGTCGTCATTCCACACGGTCTCGCTGGTGATGGTGTGGCCGCTGACCGTCAGGCGCGTGCCGCCGCAGCCCAGCACGTACGGGCTCGACGCGGGGAAGTCCGCATGCGCGAGGCCGTCCGGCGTGCCGTTCTGCGGGTTCTGGTCGTGCGCGCCGGCGTCGCCCGCCGCGCAGCACACCGTCACGCCCAGCGCGGCCGCGGCCTCGAACGCCTGGTCCATCGCGGCCAGGCCCTGGTCCGTCCATTCCGATTCCGGCGCGCCCCAGCTGATCGAGATCACGGACGGCTTGCGCACGTCGTCGTGGACGGCGGCCGCGATCGCATCGACGAAGCCCTGCTCGCTGTTCGGCGCGAAATACACGGCGATGTTGGCCTTCGGCGCGACGGCGCCCGCGACCTCGATGTCCAGCATGACCTCGGCATCGGCGCTCCACGGCAGCGACGGGCTGTTCTTGCCGCCGTCGACGGACACGGCCGTCACATGCGGTGCCGCCAGGCCGAGGCTCTTGAAATAGGCTTTCAGGTCGGCGCTGCGGTAGCCGCCGCCCAGTTCGATGATGGCGATGCACTGGCCGCTGCCGTCCAGGCCGGTCGGAAAGTCGTACACCTTCGCCATGTCGATGCCCGTGAAGCCGGATGCAGCCTGCGCGTCGGACGGCGCGGCGCCCGGTGACATCGAGGCCAGCATCGCGGCCTGCTCGGATTCTTTGGAGAACTTGAAATGGGGCCGTGCGATGGGGACGTCGTCGATGCCGAACACGCCTTCGACGATGCCGTCCAGCTCGGGCGGCACGTGCACGGGCGCGGTGCGGCGGCGCGAGATCCCGGCCGCGTGCTCGACCCGCTCGATTGCCGTGCCGAACGCGGCGGTCACCTGGCCC
>NZ_JBKYMO010000827.1:0-1644 GCF_047302915.1 Massilia sp. CT11-108
CGCCGCCGCCTCGTCCGTCGCGGGCAGCACCAGCGCGAACTCTTCGCCGCCCAGGCGCGCGCACAGGTCGCGCGTGCGCGATGCCGCGCGGTCCAGCACCCGCGCCACCTCCTTCAGGCAGGCGTCGCCCTGCGGGTGGCCGTAACGGTCGTTGTACTGCTTGAAGTAATCGATGTCGACCATCACGAGCGACAGCGGCTCGCCCAGCGCACGGGCCTTGCCCCACTCGACGTCGAGGATCCGGTCGAACATGCGGCGGTTGGCAATGCCGGTAAGCGGGTCGCGGTACGAGAGCGCCTCCAGCTCCTTCTGCAGCTGCAGGATCTTGTCCTCGGCCCGTTTGCGTTCGCTGATGTCGAACATGAAGCCCACCAGGCAGTCCACGGCCCCGTCGGCCCGCCGGATCACGTGCACGACGTCACGGATCCACACGTATTCGCCGTCGGCCGTCAGGGCGCGGTAATCGGCTTCGTGATCGGTGCCCTGCTGCGACTGGCTCACGCAGAAATCGACCGTCTTCTGCCGGTCTTCCGCATGGATGCGCATGGCCCAGTCCTCGACCGTCTTCCAGCTGTCCTGGGGCCAGCCCAGCACGCGTTCGATCTGGGGACCGATGTACGTGAAGCGCGCGGAGGCCCAGTCGATGCGCCATGGGATGGCCTGCGTGGATTCGAGCAAGGTGCGGTAGACGCCGGCGTCGTCGCCGGTCTCGGAATGGATGGTCATGGCGCTCCCGAACCTGAAAACCATCATACTACCGGAATGCCTGGCCTTTGGATCAGTGCCCATGCGGCGGGCGATGGATAGACTCGGCCTGTCATCCATTTCCCACCACGAGGTCTCCCATGGACAACCAACCTACCCAGGACAATGCCGGCGTCGTCCAGGAATTCGGCGCGCTGGCGCCCGTGCGCATCGGTCTCCCGGAGCAGACGCGGTCGCAGAGCGTGCGCGCCCTGAACCGCCTGCTGGCGCACACGATGGCGCTGCGCGACGCCTACAAGAAAGCGCACTGGCAGACGTCCGGCGCCAACTTCTACGAACTGCACCTGCTGTTCGACAAGCACTACGAAGAACAGGTCGCGATCATGGACGCCATCGCCGAGCGCATCCAGACCCTGGGCGGCGTGACGTTCGCGCTGGCCGGCGACATCGCCGGCGAATCGTCGATCGCACGCGCCCCGCGCGGCCGTGAATCGGCCCCCGCCCAGCTGGAACGCCTGGCCGCCGCCCACGAGACGATCCTGCTGGACGCGCGTCCGCTGGCGCGCGCGGCGTCCGACGCCGGCGACGACGGCAGCAACGACCTGATCGTCAGCCAGGTCGTGCGCGCCAACGAACTGCAAAGCTGGTTCATCGGCGAACACCTGGCACGCCAGGCCGAGCGTAACTGAGCACGCCCGAACATCATACTTTAGTGTGATGTCATATCCTTTTGTATAGCTGGACCCCGGCGGCCTTCGTCCCGACAATGACCAGGGTGGCGCGGCATTCCGTCCGCACCACCCTGATCACCGGACGAGGAGCAGCCCATGACCACCCACCCGCCCCCACTGGCCGCGAGCCTTGAACCCGAACGGCAGGCGCGCCTGGCCACGATCGGCCAACTGGCCGCGTCGATCGCCCACGAGGTCGACCAGCCGC
>NZ_JBKYMO010000828.1:0-1642 GCF_047302915.1 Massilia sp. CT11-108
GCGATGCGCGCGGGTTCCGCAGGTCGCGCTGGCTCAGCGTGGCGGTCGTGGCGCTCACGGTCGCCACGATTCCCTACTATCTCGTGCGCAGCCGCGATGAAGCGGAGCGCGGGCGTGCCCTGGTGGCGTACGCCGCCTGCCTCGCGGCGGCGGCGTTCGCCGTGTGGGTAGGCATGGCTATCCACATCGGCCTGACGTGATGACGCCGGCGCTTGGCGCGAACGTCAGAAGTCGACCGTCGCCGACACGGTGAACGTGCGCGGCGCGCCGAGCACCAGATAGCCGTAGCCCGGATAGCCGCCCGCCGACGCCCAGTAATTCCGCCCGAACGCATTGTCCACGCGCGCCCGCACGGTCACGTCGCGGTCGAGTACGCGCGTCGCATAGGTGGCGCCGAGGTCGAGGCGCGTCCACGACGGCAACTGCTGCGTATTGGCCGCATCCGCGTACTGGTGCGACGTCGTGATGGCGCGCGCGTTCAGCGACAGGCCCGCCACCTGCGGCACATCCCAGTCGGCGCCGAGGTTCAACTGCGTGCGGGGCACGCCGATCGCATCGTTGCCGTCGTTGATGCCGCCGACCGTGCGGCGCTGTTCGGCGTCCAGCAGCGTGAGGCCGCCGAGCACGCGCAGGCCGTGCATCGGCAGGCCGAACACGGACAGTTCCAGGCCCTGGTTGCGCTGTTCGCCGAATACGCCGAACACGCCGTTCTCAATATAGCCCAGCGGCTGCGCCGTCGAGAACAGCGCGGCGCTCATCCCCAGCTTGCCGCTGTCGTACTTCACGCCCACTTCCTTCTGGCGCGAGGTGTACGGCGCGAAGATCTGGCCCTGGTTGATGACGCCGACGCCGGATGCGGTCGGCCCCTGCTGCAGCGCCTCGATATAGTTCGCGTAGATCGACACGTTTTTTAAAGGCTTGTAGACGATGCCCGCGACCGGCGTGTTGGCGCTTTCGTCATACGCGCTGTTCTGCGCACCCGTGTTGTAGTCGTAGCCGTAGGACTTGATGCGCTGGTGGCGCACGCCGGCCGTCACGCGCACGGTGTCGTCCAGGAAGGACAGCGTGTCCGCCACCGCATAGCTGGACAGGATGCTCTTTGCTGTCAGCAGCGGGTTCGCGAGCGAGCCGCCGGTGAAGGCGTTCGCGGCCGGCGCCGCGACGTCGACGGGGCGATACAGGTTCGAGTTCCAGCCGGCGAAGTCGCCGAAGGCGTATGCATTGTCCGACTTCGATTCGAACGCGGACGCGGTGGCGCTGACCGTGTGTTTCACGGAGCCGGTCGCGAAGTCGCCGCGCACGCCGATCTCGCCCGTGCGCACATTGTCCTTGCGCTCGTTGTCGAAGCGCGTCATCACGGTGCCGCCGTTGTTGTCGGTCGTCGTCGGCGAGGAGATCACGTTCGATTCGCGGCCTTCGCGTGCGCCCAGTGCCGCCCACGCGACGACGTGCGGCGCCAGGTCGACTTCGCCCCGCAGGGTGCCGAACGTGTCGCGCTCGTTCGAATGTGTCCACGGCTGGGCGAAGTTGCTGTCGGCTTCCGGTGCGGCCGGGATCGCGCGGCCGGAGCCCACGGTCGCGCTGGGGCGGCCGTTGCGCAGCTGATGGTCCTGGTAGCCGACGTCCGCCGACACGCGGTAGT
>NZ_JBKYMO010000829.1:0-1628 GCF_047302915.1 Massilia sp. CT11-108
CGTCGGATACGTCCGTGCGCAGGCGCGTGACGACGGCCATGCCGGCCGTCGCCTGCACCTCCAGCACCTCCGCGGCCTCCTTGCGCAGGCAGCGCAGCAAGGCCTCGCGCCCGTGCCGCTGTCGCCCTGGTATGTGCATACGCCGGCCGCGCGCGGCCTGCTGCTGGGCGTGACCAATATCGACGCGCGCCGTCTCGTGGCCGACTGCCGCCGGCTGGCGGAACTTGCCGCCATGCCAAAATAATCTACCGGTTGACGCATTTGACAATTGACAAACTGTTGTGCCTTAAGAAATACTTTTCGGCATGATAGAACTGAGTGCGATCCGCAAGACCTACCGCCTGGGCGGCAGCGACATCCACGCCCTGGACGGCATCGACCTGCACGTGGCGCGCGGCGAATTCGTCGCCGTGATGGGGCCGTCCGGCTCCGGCAAATCGACCCTGCTGAACGTGCTGGGCGGGCTGGATCGCCCGGACAGCGGCCGCTACCGCCTGGCGCAGGACGAGATCAGCGCCCTCGACGACGACGCCGCATCCGACGTGCGCAACCGCCGCATCGGGTTCGTGTTCCAGTCTTTCCACCTGCTGCCGCGCCTGACCGTGCTGGAGAACGTGCTGCTGCCGCAGCGTTATGCGCGCCAGCCCGACCCGCGGGCGCCCGACCGTGCCCGTGCCCTGCTCGGCCGCATCGGCCTGGGCCAGCGCCTCGACCACCTGCCGGGCCAGTTGTCCGGCGGCCAGCTGCAGCGGGCCGCCATCGCGCGGGCGCTGCTGAACGAGCCGGACCTGTTGCTCGCGGACGAACCGACCGGCAACCTCGATTCCAGCAGCGCGGCCGACGTGATGGCCCTGCTGCGCGAACTGCACGCGGGCGGCCAGACACTCGTGATGGTGACGCACGATCCGGCCATTGCCGCCAGCGCGCAGCGCACGATCCACCTGCGCGACGGCCGCGTCGCGGGCCAGTCATGAAGCGCCTCGTTCCCCTGCTGGCCCTCGTCGCCGTCGCCGCCACGGCCGCGGACACCCGCCCGGTCCTGATCAGCGGCGAAGTGGAAGCGCTGGATTCGCAGACGATCTTCGTGCCGCCGTCGAACGCGTCGCCGGTCGTCGTGCGCAACTTCCTCGCCGAGGGCACGCAGGTCAGGAAGGGCGACGTCGTGCTGCGGATCGACTCCGCCAGCACGACCAATATCGACCAGCTGCGGATGGACCGCGAACGTGCCCGCGCGAAGGCGGACAGCGAGACGGCCACGCTGGAAGTCGCGGCCATCGAGGCGGAGAAAGCGCTGGTCAACGCCCAGGCCGCATTGGACAAGGCCAAGGTCGACGCGGCGCTGCCGAAGCAGCAGATCATGGCGCTCGACTACGACCGCTACCAGGCGGCGCTGGGCCAGGCCACGCGCGACCTCGCGATCAAGCGGGACAACCTGAAGAACGCCCGCGCGGCCGTCGCCCGCCGCAAGGAGGACGGCGCGCTCGAAGTGAAGAAACTGCAGATCAACGAGGCGTTCCAGCTCGCCCAGGTGGCGCAGTCGGAAGTGCGCGCCACGCGCGACGGCGTCGTCGTCCACGGCTACAGCCCGTTCAACGGCGAGCGCATGGACGAGGGCTCCACGGCCTGGC
>NZ_JBKYMO010000830.1:0-1623 GCF_047302915.1 Massilia sp. CT11-108
ACGTCAAGGCCGAGCTGGCGGCCGGCCCGGCGCTCGGCTGGGGGGCGGAATGGTGGGTCGTGACCCTGCTGGTGCTGTCGCTGCTGCTGTACGCGGCGGGCCTGAGACGTCTATGGCCCCGCGCGCAGGGGGCACGCCGCCAGCTGGCACGCCAGGCCGCGTGGTTCGGCGCGGGCTGGATCATGCTCGTGCTGGCGCTCGCGTCGCCGCTGGACGGCGCCGGCAGCCATGCGTTTTCCGCGCACATGGTGCAGCACGAGATCCTGATGATCGTGGCGGGGCCACTGCTCGTGCTGGGCCGCCCGCTCGCGCTGTGGCTGTGGGCGTTCGGGCCCGCGCGCCGCGTGGGGTGCGCTGACGGCGCCCGTGAATGCATGGCTGCTGCACTTCGCCGCGCTGTGGATGTGGCACGTGCCGGCGTGCTTCCAGCTGGCGCTGGCCGACAACGGCATGCACGCGCTGCAGCACACGAGCTTCCTCGCCACGGCGCTGCTGTTCTGGTGGGCTGTGCTGGGGCGCGAGGGTGGGCATCACGGCCGCGGGGGCGCCATCTTTTACCTGTTCACGACGATGATGCACACGGGCGCGCTCGGCGCCCTGTTCACCATGTCGGAGACGATCTGGTATCCGCTGTACGGCAACCGCGCGCAGCTGTTCGGTTTGACCCCGCTCGAAGACCAGCAGCTCGGTGGCCTCATCATGTGGATCCCGGGCGGCCTGGCCTACCTGATCGCGGGCCTCGTGCTGTGCGCCCGCTGGCTGCGCACGGGGCCTGCGGAGGTGCGGCCATGACGGGGCGCACACTCGCCGTCCTGCTGTGCGCGGCCCTGCTGGCCGGCTGCTCGAAGACGCCACCGAAGACGGAGCCGGTCACGGGCGGCGATCCGCGCCACGGCCGCGAACTGCTGGCACGGTACGGCTGCGCGAGCTGCCACAAGATCAAGGGGATCGCCCACGCGGACAGCCAGGTCGGCCCGCCCCTCGACGAGATCCGTTCGCGCGGTTATATTGCGGGCGTCATGCCGCACAACGCGGACAACCTGATGAGGTGGATCCAGCATCCGCGCCAGGTGGTCCCGAATACCGCGATGCCGGAGCTGGGCGTCACAGGTGCCGAGGCGCGCGACATGGCCGCTTATCTGTACAGCCAATAGGAGTCGAATGTTCGAACAGACGGAACAACAGGTGCGCGCCTGGGTGGAGTGGCTGCGCCTGCTGGTGGAAGCGCTGGGTGCGTGCGTGATCGCGGCCGGTGTCGTGATCGTCGTCGTGGGGCTCGTGCGCTACGCGTTGGCCCGGGGCGGCAGCTTCATTCCGATCCGGCTGGCGTTCGCGCGCTACCTCACGCTGGCGCTGGAACTGCAGCTGGCGGCCGACGTCCTGTCGACGTCCGTCGCGCCGACGTGGGACCGCATCGGCAAGCTTGCCGCCATCGCCGTGATCCGGACGGCGCTGAACTACTTCCTCAATCGCGAGATGAAGGAGGAAGCGGCCAGCGCGGAGAAGCCGCCGGCCTGACGCTTACGCGCCCAGCGTGAGCACCATCGCCTGTTCGAACGTCGTCCTGCCGGGCATCGGCACGGGCGCGCCCACGTCGACGAAACCCATGCGGCGATAGAGCCG
>NZ_JBKYMO010000831.1:0-1615 GCF_047302915.1 Massilia sp. CT11-108
TTTTTTTTTTCCACAATAAAACGGCATAGTTCTTGAAGCTCCGTCTCGTGGGCCCGGAGATGTGTATACCCCACCGGGCGGACGACGCTGTCGTCCAGCGCAAGCCGCGCGGCCCGCGCCAGATGCGTGAGCAGCGCCAGCAGCGCGAACCGCGCCAACCGCGCGTCGAGTCCGAAGCGCCCGCGGTGGAGGCCGTTGCCGCCGAGGCGGCACCGGCCGAAGCCGGCCGCAACGAGCAGCGCCGCGACCAGCGCGGCGGCAAGCAGCAGAAGAAGAAAGGCCAGCCGGGCCAGCAGCGCGGCCAGCAGGCACAGAACGCTCAGGGCGCCCAGGGCGGCCAGAACGCTCAACCGCAGGGCCAGAACCAGAAACAGCAGGGCAAGGGCAAGAGCGCCAGGCCCGGCAACAAGCCGGCCAAGGGCGGCAAGGGCAACGATGCCGACGCCGTGTTCTCGTTCGTCACGTCGGACGCGTTCGACGCCTACGAGGGCGGCCGCGGCCAGTCGCAGCCGACCAAGGCGCGCCGCGACCTGACGGCCGAGGACGACGCACCGAAGCTGCACAAGGTGTTGGCGGAAGCGGGCCTCGGTTCGCGCCGCGACATGGAAGAACTGATCATCGCCGGCCGCGTGTCGGTGAACGGCGAGCCGGCTCACATCGGCCAGCGCATCCTGCCGACCGACGCCGTGCGCATCAACGGCAAGCTGCTGCAGCGCCGCGTGAACAACAACAAACCGCCGCGCGTGCTGGTGTACCACAAGCCGGCCGGCGAAATCGTCAGCGCGGACGATCCGGAAGGCCGTCCGTCCGTGTTCGACCGCCTGCCGACCATGAAGACCGGCAAATGGCTGGCCGTGGGCCGCCTCGACTTCAACACCGAGGGCCTGCTGCTGTTCACGAATTCCGGTGACCTGGCGAACCGCTTGATGCACCCGCGCTACAACATCGACCGCGAATACGCCGTGCGTACGCTGGGCGAGCTGGAAGAGGGCATGCGCCAGAAGCTGCTGGCCGGCGTCGAGCTCGACGACGGCACGGCCTCGTTCACCAAGATTGCCGATGGCGGCGGCGAGGGTGTCAACCGCTGGTACCGCGTGGTGATCGGCGAAGGCCGCAACCGCGAGGTGCGCCGCATGTTCGAGGCGGTGGGGCTCACTGTTTCGCGCCTGATCCGTACGCGCTACGGCGCCATGACCCTGCCGTCGGGCCTCAAGCGCGGCCGCTGGGAAGAGCTGGAAGAAAACGACGTGCGTCAGTTCCTCGACGCCTTCGGCATCGAGAAGAAGGGCGGCGCCCAGAACAACAAGGGTGCTGCCGGCGGCAAGGGGCAGGGTGGTCCCAAGGGCCGCGGCAACGACGATCAGCGCTCGAACGGCAACCGCATCGACCGTGCGGACGCCAACCGCAACGTGGATCCGTTCGGTCCGCCGGTGGTGCGTGTCGGCGCGGGCCGCGAAGAGGGCGGCATCCTGGGTGGCCGCGGCGGCCAGGGGCAGGCTCAGGGCCAGGGTGGACGCGGCTTCGGCGGTGACCAGGCACGCGGTAGCAACCAGCCGCGTGGCAACAACCAGCCGCGTGGCGGCAACCAGCCGCGCGGCGGTGGCGGTGGTGGTGG
>NZ_JBKYMO010000832.1:0-1611 GCF_047302915.1 Massilia sp. CT11-108
GTGGCGGCGCGCGCTCGACCGCGCCGCCACGCACGGCATCGACGCCGTGATCCTGGCCGACCCGGGCCTGATGGACTACGCGGCGCGCGTGCATCCGCAGCTGCGGCTGCACCTGTCCGTGCAGGGATCGGCGACGAACATCGACGCCATCGCCTTCTACCACCGCCACTTCGGCATCGCGCGCGCCGTGCTGCCGCGCGTGCTGTCGCTGGCCCAGGCGGAAAAAGTCATCGAGCATTCGCCCGTCGAGATCGAAGTGTTCGGCTTCGGCAGCCTGTGCGTGATGGCCGAGGGCCGCTGCCAGCTGTCGTCGTACGCCACCGGGGAATCGCCCAACACGCATGGCGTGTGCTCGCCCGCGAAGGCCGTGCGCTGGACGCGGACGCCGCGCGCACTGGAGGCGCGCCTGTACGACGTCCTGATCGACCGCTACGCCGACGGCGAGCAGGCCGGCTACCCCACCTTGTGCAAGGGCCGCTTCGACGTGGACGGCGAGACGTATTACGCGATCGAGGAACCGGCGAGCCTGAACACGCTCGAGATCCTGCCGAAGCTCGCGGCGGTGGGCGCGCGCGCCGTCAAGATCGAAGGCCGCCAACGCAGCCCCGCGTACGTGGCCCAGGTCACGAAGGTGTGGCGCGCCGCGATCGACGCCTGCCTCGCGGAACACGGCCGCTACACGGTCCGGCGCGAGTGGATGACGAGCCTGGACAACGTCGCCGAAGGCAGCCAGCACACGCTGGGTGCCTACCACCGCCCCTGGAAATGACCCCGCACCGGAAGACCATCATGAAGATTGCCCTCGGGCCCCTGCAATACTACTGGCCGCGCGACACGGTGTTCGCGTTCTACGATGCGATGGCGGAAACGCCCGTCGACATCGTCTACCTCGGCGAAACGGTCTGCTCGCGCCGGCACGAGCTGCGTCCTTCCGACTGGCTCACCCTGGCCGAACGGCTGGCCGGCGCCGGCAAGGACGTCGTGCTGTCCACCCAGGTGCTGATCGAATCGCCATCCGACCTGAGTACCCTGCGCCGCGTGGGCGGCAACGGCCGCTTCCTCGTCGAGGCCAACGACATGGGCGCCGTCCACTGCGTCGACGGCCGCCCCTTCGTCGCCGGCCCCCACCTGAACGTGTACAACCCGGCCACGCTGGCCGTGCTCGCGCGTGCCGGCGCCGTGCGCTGGGTCGCGCCGCTGGAAATGCCGTCCGCCAGCCTCGCCGCCATGCAGGCCGCCCTGCCGGCCGGCGTGGAGACCGAGGTGTTCGCCTACGGCCGCATGCCGCTCGCGTTTTCCGCGCGCTGCTTCACGGCGCGCCACCGCAACCTGCCCAAGGACGATTGCCGCTTCAGCTGCCTGGAGCACCCGGACGGCCTCGTGCTGAACACGCAGGAAGGCAAGCCGTTCCTCGTCCTGAACGGCATCCAGACCCAGTCCGCGAAGGTCTACAACCTCGTCGACGTACTGCCCGCCATGCGCGCACTGGGCGTGGGCGTCGTACGTCTCAGCCCGCAGTCGGCCCACATGGCGGACATCGTCGCCAGCGTGCACGGCGTGCTGACGGGCGCCCTGACCGGGGCCGCCGCGCGCGAGCGCATGGGCGCGTGG
>NZ_JBKYMO010000833.1:0-1608 GCF_047302915.1 Massilia sp. CT11-108
GCGCTGGACATGGACCCAGCCCCCGGCGAGCGCCAGGGCGAGGACGGCCGCCGCCAGTGCCGGCCAGCGATTGCCGCGGGTGTGCACGGGCTGCAGGCCCCACCAGCGGTGCGCGCGGATCCGGCCGTCCTTGCGGTGCGGGATGAAGCTCTCGACGGTGCGCGCCTCGAAGTTGTGGAAGCCGTAGTCGGCCAGTTCGGCATCGCCGAGGACGACGTTCCAGCCGCCCAGGCCATAGTCGCTGTGCAGGCGCTCCATGACTTCCTCGCGGGTGCCGGCGAAATCGCCGTTCGGCAGGAAGTTCGCGTCGCGCGCCGCGAAATAGGCCCACATGCCGTCCGGCAGCCTGAGCGCGGCGAGCCAGTTGTGGACCCGCTGCTTCTCGCCGTCGAAGTAGGCGCCTTCGAGCGCCAGCGTCTTCGAGATGATCGCGCCCAGCGAGAACATGCCGCGGCGCGCCCCGTCCGCGCTCTGGCCGAAGCCCGCCTGCGCGGTCGACTGGTCGGTGCGCAGCACGTACAGGTCGGAGTCGATCTTCGCGCCCAGTTCGCGCGCCTCCCTGGCCAGTTCGCGCGGCCGCGACAGCGACTGCCAGAACAGGCCGCACACGAACCGGTGCTTTTCGATCTGGATGATGTGGATGGCCATGATGCCGGATCGCTTCGCGTCAGGGGCCGACCGTCGTGGGGGTGATCAGGATCACGATGGATTCCTTGGCGCTGGCCGCCTTGATGCCGCCGCCGAGCGCGACGTTGCGTGCGCTGCCCACGCCCTGGCGGTCGAGGTTGTCGTCGGTCTGCTCGAACCCGCTGATGATCAGCGTCTCGTTCGATTTCATCGCCACGCGCTGCAGGAAATTGCGGGTATCGATTTCCGGCGTCTCGATCTTGCTGCCGCCGCTCTGCACTTCGCGGATCGTGTTCAGCGCGGAGATGTCGGTCGAGAACTGCAGCAGCACCGTGCCGTTGGCCAGCACGTGCGGCAGGATGCTCATGTTGAAACCCGACGTGACGGTGCCCGGAATCAGCGTCGTGGTGGTGCCGACCTGGGGCACCACCGTCGTCTGCGATTGCTGCAGGTAGGACGTCTGCTTGGCCACCTGCAGCGGCACCACCTGGTTGTTCAGCGTGATCACCGACGCGGTGGTCTGGCGCCGCACCTTGCCCTGCTTCGACAGGGCGTCGATGATCGCCGTGCTGCCCGCGAAGCGCGAATCGCCCAGCACACCGGCGGAGAACCGGGTCCCGTCCAGCGCGAACGGCGCGCTGGTGAGCCCGTATTTCTGGCGCAGGGTCGTGTACACCAGGTTCCAGTTGATGCCGTAGTCTTCGCTGTCGTTCAGGCTGACCGACAGGACGGTGACGTTGATGACCACCTGGCGCTCGAGCGTCCGGTTCTCGTTTTCGATGTATGCGGCCACCCGGTCGAGCGTGTCGGGCGTGTCGACCACCGTGATCGACCCGGTCGCCGGCGAGATGACCACCTTGCCGTAGCTCGACAACATGGCCTTGATGACGCTTTCGATGCTGCCGTAGACCGACAGCTTGGACGCCACCGCCGTGTTCTGGCTGTTGTTGGCGGTCACGCCATTCGTCGTGCCCGCACCGC
>NZ_JBKYMO010000834.1:0-1606 GCF_047302915.1 Massilia sp. CT11-108
CGACCGGTGCCGCGCCCGCCTGGACGAAGTACGCCGCGCCGCGGCCCATGCCGCCGAACTGGCGGCCGACGAGGAAGCGGTGGACAACCTGCTGGCCCGACGTTTTGCGAGGGAACGATGACCTACGATACCCATGCCTGGATCCGGGCCCTGATGGACTGGTACGACGCCTACCACTCGCTGATCGTGCTGGTGCTGCTCACGGGCATCCGCATCATGGTGGCCTTCGTCGTGCTGCCGGCCACCGGCGACACCGCGCTGCCGGGCACCGTGCGCAACGGCGTCGTCTACGTGCTCACGTTCTTCGTCGCCGCCGGACAGTCGCCGCAGGCGTTCGAAACGGCCGGCAGCGCGCAGCTCGTCGTCCTCGCCTGCAAGGAAGCCTTCCTCGGCCTGGCGTTCGGCTTCGCGGCCGCGCCGGTGTTCTGGATCGCGCAGAGCGTCGGCACCCTGATCGACGACCTGGCCGGCTTCAACAACATCCAGATGACCGATCCGCTGCGCGGCGACCAGAGCACGCCCGTGTCGAACCTGCTGCTGCAGCTGGTGACGACGCTGTTCTACGTCGGCGGCGGCATGAGCTTCCTGCTGGGCGCGCTGTTCCAGTCCTATAAATGGTGGCCGCCGCAGGTGATGCTGCCCACGCTGGCCGGCACGGCGGAAGCATTCCTGATCGGCCGCACCGACACCGTGTGGACCGCACTGGCCAAGCTCGGCACGCCGGTGATGCTGGTGCTGGTGCTGGTCGACGTCGGCCTCGGCATCATGGCCCGTTCGGCCGACAAGCTCGAGCCGAACGCGCTCAGCCAGCCGCTGCGCGGCATGATCGGCATGATCATGCTGATCGCGCTGGTGGCGGTGTTCGCGTCGCAGGTGGTGGGCGACGTGCTGCTGGGCGACCTCGGCAACCAGCTGGCGAAGGGCATGCTCGGCGGACCGGCGCAGTAGGGTGTGCACCCGTGTGTCCACGCGTGACGTATGCGCCGCGTTGGCGTTCGCGTTGGCGTTCGCGTGGGCTCGGGGAGCCCACCCAGCCGAGATTTGAGGTTTGTTGATATTTGCGCTGCGGTTTGTTGAGATTTGTCGAGGTGGATCGCGCTTACCATGATCTTGTCGCCGGGATAACCCGGCAGCAAACAGATCAATCGGGAGGTGCACCATGTTTTCGACCATCTATTTCGCCCTGTGTTCCGGACTCGCACACCGCGCCGCCTTGCCCGGCTATGCCGGCGCCATGCTCGACGGTGCGGCCGAGCGCGCGTATTGCACCGTTGACGAGGTGCTCGACAGCACGGCGCGCAAGCTGGGCGAAACGGACGTCGCGCGCCTGGTGGCCGCCGGCGACGCGTCGCTGCTGCTCGGTTACGACGAAGACGCCGAGGACCTGTACCGGCGCGCGCAGAAATTCACCGTCAACGACAACGACCGCCTGCGCATCATGTCGTGCCGGAACACCGGCTGGCAGCTGATGATGCGCGACCGCTACGCCACGACGGCGAAATGCTTCGCCCGCATCGTGCAGGACGGCGCCGCCACGGCGGCCGAGCGGATCGAGGCCCTGATCGGCGTCGCGCTCGTGCAGCACCAGCTGGGCCTGCAGCGCGAC
>NZ_JBKYMO010000835.1:0-1593 GCF_047302915.1 Massilia sp. CT11-108
TGCCCGCACGGCCGGCCAGGACGCCGGCTAACCGCCGCCGATCCCCGGGTCCGGGCCGTCCACGTCCAGCACGTGGTCGCGGAAGATGTCCGGCAACATGTCCAGCACGAGCTCGCGGCCCAGCAGATCCGCACCGCGGACCGCGCGCGCGACCATGTCGATATCGATGGCCGCCAGCGCCGCCTGTGCCGACGGGGCATGGCTCAGGTGCCATGGTTCCGGGCACATCCCGCGGCGGCGGGTGCGGTACGGACGAAAGAAGCCGAAGCGCGCCGCGTGCATGTCGAGCCAGGCATGCAGGCGAGCGTACACGCCGTCCGGTCCCGCCTCGTCCGGCAGCAGCTTCGTCCGGTAGCCGGGCGGATGCGCGGCGCGGTCGAACACGTCGATGTCCGTGCCCCAGTGGCGCCGCGTCGCGCCCGGCAACCCTGTCCAGTCGAGGATCGCACGGACGATGTCCGGCGGCGCCAGCGCCCCGTGGTCACGCGCCCCGCCCTCGCAATCGTACAACGTCGCCTGCCCGGAAAACTTGCGGTTCCAGTTGCGGGCCTGGGCCTCGAACGGCCGCCACGACGCGATCGGCAGCATGTCGATACCGTCCTCCCCGGCCGCCGCGCGCATCGCGAGAAACGCCGCCGCGACCTCGGGCCGCGCCGCAAAACGGGGCTGTCCCGGCGTCTGCCCGTACTGCTGGACATGCGTGCGTGCGCGCCCCGTCAGCGTGAACTCGTCGAACGGCACGCCGCCGGCCCCCTCACCGCCGGGCTCAACGGGTCTCGATCGCATCGACGCGGTCCGGATAATCCGCTTCGCGCAGCGCGAGCGCGCGGTCGCTGCTGGCGAGCACGGTACCGCCGGCGCGCACCGTCACGCGGCCCGGCGCCGGCGTGATCGTGATCGGATGGTCGGGACCCGGTGTCTTCATGGCTGTCGGCATGTTTTCTCCTGTCGTGGCCCCCTACGATCTCATGCCGCCCGGTCCCGTGCAAGTGCGTCCCGTCCGCGCCAGCCGCGGATCCGGATCAATCGCGGTCGTCCCGCCCCCCACGCACGATGCGGATGTACAGCACGGCGTTCAGCGCCAGCACGGCCGCGGCCAGTCCCCATTGCATGCCGCTCGTGAGACCGGACGGATAGATGAGTCCGACAAGATAATGGTCGACGAAGCCGCCCGCATAGCCCGCCGTCCCGGCCAGCATGCGCAGGTGATTCTCCAGCCCGGTCAGGGGACACGCCGCGCCGGTGGCCTCGATCAGGATGCCCCAGGCGACGGCGGCCAGGTGCAGCGGCAGCAGCCGGCGCCAGCGCGCGACGAGTACCGCACCCGCGACGACGAACAGGATGAAGCCCAGGTGCAATAACAGCACCATGGCGGCGAACAATTGATAGACCATGGCCCATGATACCGACCGGCGCACGACTGATACATGTCAAGCCCGCACCCGGGGGTGCTCCTATTCTCCACCTTCATCGCCGATCCGTTCGGCCGAACCGAGGAGAACATCATGATGCACGTGATGCCACGCACGACGCCGCCGCCACGCGCGGGCCGGCGCCGGTCCGTCCTGCGACATGCCCTGCTGGGCGCCGCCT
>NZ_JBKYMO010000836.1:0-1581 GCF_047302915.1 Massilia sp. CT11-108
GCGCATGGCGGCCTGGCCGCCATGCGCCGCCACGGTGACGGTCCGTGTCGACGGCTCGCCCCTGACGAATACCAGCCGGCCCGCGTCCGCCGCATACGGGTACGGGTAGACGATCGAGCACCCCTTGCCCTGGTCCGGCCCGGAAGGGGGCCCATAAGCCGGCCACGCGGGTTCCGCGAACACGGGCAGGCGGCGCGGGGCCATGTCCATGAAGCGGCGCCACTTACCGCCGGCGAGCCCGTTGTAGGCAGCCGTGTCGGCGACGAGTTGCGCGTGCGCCTGGCGCGCCTCGTCCACCAGGTGCTGCGCCGACGGTCGGCCCTGGCGCGCCGACTCGGCCGCGAGGTCCAGCTTCAGGATGCGCGCATTCAGGCGCGCCGCGCCGCGCACCGGGTACAGCACCAGTTCGAAATAGGCGTCGCGCAGGGCGGCCGGGATGCGCCGCGCCAGTGACTCGGCGCGGTCCACCAGGGCCGCGTAGCGCTCCACGCGCCGCATGCCTTCCTCGCCGCCGGCCGCCATGTAGTCAGTGCGGCGGTTGGGCGTGACCGGTTCCACCTGTCCGAAGCCCATGAATTCGGGACGGCGCTCCCAGGCCAGGTCGTAGTAGTCGCGCAAGATCCGGGCGACGTCCGCCCCCTGCTCCGGGCCGAACTGGACGGCGCTCCAGTCGGCCAGGTGGCGTGCCGGGTCGGCCCCGAGCCGGCCGGCGTCGAAGGCGCTGTCGAGGAAGTACTGGACGAGGTATTCGGCCGGCTTGATGTCGCCCACGTTCACGACCCACAGCTTGCGCGCGCCCGTCGTCCACGCGCGCTGCAGCTGGTCGCGGATCAGCGCCGGATGCGTCGTGCCCAGCCACAGGTAGTCGTGCGGCCGGCCCCAGTACGAAATGTGGTAATAGATGCCCGCCCCGCCCGCGCGGCGGCGCTCGGTCGCATTGCTCAGCTGGTGCAGGTAGCCGTAGTTATCGTCCGGCCAGACCAGCGTGACGTCGTCCGGCACCTTGAGCCCGGCCTTGTAGACGTCCAGCACTTCCTTGTACAGCGTGAGCGCCTGCGGCACGCCGGCGGCCGGGCGGCCCAGGCTGCGCGCGAGGATGTCGCGCTGCAGGCGGATGGCCTCCTCCGTCGCGCCGCGCGCCTCCCCGATCGTGGCGGCGCCCTCCATCGCTGAATCGTGCACGCCGCGCAGCCCGACCGAATAGATATTCTCGCCGTCCTTCACCTCGGTCACGCGGCGGCGCCAGTAGTCCGCCATCGCGGCGCGGTTCGTGAAGAAGTTGAACGGACCGTTCTTCCCGCTGTCCCATTCGCGCACGTTGTTGCGCATCATCGGCTCGGCATGCGACGTGCCCACGACGATGGCGTAGTCGGCCGCGGTACGGGCATTGCCCTCGATCTGGTAGAAGGGCTGCGTCGAATCGTGCATCGCCGGCCAGATCAGGTTGGCCTTCAGGCGCCACATCAGCTCGAAGATGCGGGCATACGTCGCCGGGCCGATGTCGCCGGCGGGGTCGCGCGCGGCCGCCCAGGGCTGCAGGCCCCAGTCCTCGTCGTTCAGGAAGATGCCGCGGTACTGGAC
>NZ_JBKYMO010000837.1:0-1569 GCF_047302915.1 Massilia sp. CT11-108
CGGCACGCCGCCGAGCGACCGGATGTGCTCGAAGCGCACGCCGTCGAAGCGGTACAGGCCGGACGGCGTGGCAAACCACATGAAACCGTCCCGGTCCTGCGTCATCTCCCACACGTCGCCCGGCATGCCGTCCTTGCTCGTCCACGCGTCGTGGTGCAGCTGGGCGATGGACAGCGTGGGGTCGAGCGCGTGCGCGCTGCCGGACAACAGCGCGAGGAGGAAGACGATGGCGGAACGGAACATTGACCGGATTGTAAAGCACGCCGTGCCTGCGCGCCTATACGAACGGATACTGGCAATGCGGGAGGGGCGGGACTACCATGGCCTGGCCGGTGCACCACCAACCATCTTTTCATCCCTCCCAGAGGATCATCCCATGAGCAATCCAAAACTCGAAGTGCTGACGCCGCAGAACAGCCAGATCATCTTCATCGATCACCAGCCGCAGATGGCTTTCGGCGTGCAGTCCATCGACCGCCAGGTCCTGAAGAACAACACCGTCGGCCTCGCCAAGGCGGCCCGCACGTTCAACATCCCGACGACGATCACCACCGTCGAGACGCAAGGCTTCTCGGGCTACACCTACCCGGAACTGCTGGACGTGTTCCCGAACCAGCCCATCCTCGAGCGCACCTCGATGAACTCGTGGGACGACCAGAAAGTGCGCGACGCGCTGGCCGCCAACGGCCGCAAGAAGATCGTCGTCGCCGGCCTGTGGACGGAAGTCTGCAACACCACCTTCGCCCTGTGCGATGCTGGAAGGCGGCTACGAGATCTACATGGTCGCCGACGCCTCGGGGGGCACGACCAGGGAAGCCCACGACTACGCCATGCAGCGCATGATCCAGGCCGGCGTCGTGCCGGTGACCTGGCAGCAGGTGCTGCTGGAGTGGCAGCGCGACTGGGCACACAAGGACACCTATGACGCCGTGACCGGCATCGCCAAGGAGCATTCGGGCGCGTACGGCATGGGCATCGACTACGCGTACACGATGGTGCACAAGGCACCGCAACGCGGCACCACCAGCCACGAAACGCTGGCGCCGGTACCGGCACGCTGATTTTTCGCGCGCGCCGGCCATCCCGTTGCGTGCGTCCGCGGCTCTGGCGCCTATCCGCGCCGGGGCCGCTCCCGCCATTCATCCACAGGGGGATGCATGAAGTTCTACCTGGTTTCCTTGGCAGTCGGCCTGCTGGTCGGCTGCATCTATGCAATGCTGGGGGTTCGTTCCCCCGCGCCGCCGGCGATCGCGCTGATCGGCCTGTTCGGCATGCTCGTGGGCGAGCAGGCCGTGCCCATCGCCAAGCGCCTGATCTCGGGCGAGCCCGTCACCGTGTCCTGGTTCCGCAGCGAGTGCGTGACCCGCATCAGCGGCGTGACGCCGCCGCCGCCCGCACCGGTGGACAACAAGGCCGGCCATGATCGCGCAGCCTGACGGCAGCCAGACGGTGCTCGTGGTGGACGACGACGACACCGTCCGCACCGGCATGACGTCCTTGCTCGTCCACGCGTCGTGGTGCAGCTGGGCGATGGACAGCGTGGGGTCGAGCGCGTGCGCGCTGCCGGAC
>NZ_JBKYMO010000838.1:0-1569 GCF_047302915.1 Massilia sp. CT11-108
TGGCGGTGGCCGCGGGCCCGCTGGTGCGGCGCCGCACGGCGTGGCTGCCCGCCAGGCGTTGACGCCCCGTCGACAACGCTTGACGACGGCGCAACACCGATGCTACTGTACTACCCGTACTAGTACAGTGTATTCACCATGACCCGACGTGCCCTTTTGATGCTGCAGATCGTGACCGGCGATCCGCGCCCCATCACCCGCCAGATCACCGACGGTATCAAGCGCCAGATCGCAGGCGGCGACCTGATACCGGGCGACGCGCTGCCCAGCGTGCGCGGCCTGGCGCAGCAGCTGTCGATCAATCCGAACACGGTGGCCAAGGCCTATGCCGAACTGACGGCGGAAGGCTGGCTGTTGTCCCGCACCGGACTCGGATTGTTCGTGGCCGAGCAGCGCCGGCGCCTGTCGGACGAGGAACGCGAACGCCGCCTGGCGGAGGCGGTCGGCCGCTTCGTCAGCGACGTGATCGGCCTCGATTATCCGCAGCAGACCATCCTCGACCGCGTGGCGGCCGACCTTTCCAACTACGAGACGAAAAAAACCGCATGAGCGATTACGCCATCGATACCGAGGACCTGTGCCTCGTCTACAAGCGCAAGCCCGCCCTCGACCACCTGACCTTGCGCCTGCCGCGCGGCGGCATCCACGCCTTCGTGGGCGCCAACGGCGCCGGCAAATCGTCGCTGTTCCGCGTGCTGCTCGGCTTCGAGCCCGCCGCCAGCGGCAGCGCGCGCATCCTCGGCCACGACTGCCGCCGCCTGACGCCCGCGCTGCGCGAACGCATCGGCTTCGTCAACGAAGAGCACACGCTGCCGGCGTGGATGCGCGTGCGCGACCTGACGGACATGCAGCGCCGCCAGTACCCGCGCTGGAACCACGCGCGCCACGGCGACGTGCTTGGCCATTTCAACGTCGAACCCGGCCAGCGCATCGGCGAGCTGTCGCGCGGCGAACGCGCGGGGCTGAACCTGGCCATGGCGCTGGCGCAGGGTCCCGAGCTGCTGATCCTCGACGAGCCCACGCTGGGCCTCGACGTCGTCGCCAAGCGCGCCTTCCTCGACGCCATGCTGCAGGGTACCCTGGACGACGCCGGCGCCACCGTCGTCTACTGCTCGCACCAGATGGACGAGATCGAGCGCGTCGCCGACAACCTCGTGATCCTCGAGCGCGGGCGCATGCGCTACATGAGCGGCCCGGACGACTTCTGCGACCGCATCCGCCTGTGGATCGCGGCGTTTCCCGCCAGGGTGCCCGAAGTCCGCGAATTGCCCGGCGTGCTGCAGGTGCAGGTCATCGACGACCTGACCCACGTCGTCGTGTTCGACCAGGACGACAGCTTCGGCGCGCGCCTCAAGCTGCTGGGCGCGCACTCGGTCCAGGCGATGCCGCTGGGCCTGGACCGCGCCGTGAACGCCTTCCTCGCCCACGGTCACGCCCGTCCCGTGGCCAACCTGCTTGCCGCGTAAGGAGATCCCATGCTCGAATTCTTCCTCGCCGAACTGCGCCGTTTCCGCACCGGCGCCGCCGCGTACGCGCTCGCGAATTTCGTCGCCCTGTCCGTGCTGCAGC
>NZ_JBKYMO010000839.1:0-1564 GCF_047302915.1 Massilia sp. CT11-108
TCGGAATGCCGCGCCGGACGGCGGAAAAGCTGCCGGCGCCGCGCGCTCAGGGCGGCGTCCGCCGACACCTGTCTGGCGTGGCGTTCCAGTTCGCGCGGCAGGTTGTTGTCGGCCACGACGTGCAGTTCCGTGATCACAAAATCGCGCTCCGCGGCGGGGTGCGTGTCGATCTCGGGATGGCCTTCGAGCGCAAAATACTGGCCGGCGCAGAAGTCGCGCACGCTGCCCTCGCCCTGGAAGCACTTCGATTCGAATTCGTGGCGGCTCGTGCGCACCTGGCCCAGGCGCCAGTGGTCCTCGACGTCGTTGCCCGCGTGCGGCATCTCGATCAGGTAGTCGTCCAGCGACGCGGCGAGCGTGTTGCCGCTCGGGCCCTGGTCCACGTTGCTGCGCGCGGAGGCCGTCATGAACTGCGCGGCGCCGGGATTCTTGTAGTCCCAGCTGTGGCGCGTGGCGACGCCCGGCTGCAGGCGGCGCGCGGCGCGCCAGGAACTGACGGTGTCGCGGCCGTCCGCCATGCTGTCGCGGTGGTAACGCACCGTGCCGGCCGCGTTCTGCGGCAGGCCGTTCGGGTCGTTGAACAGCACCAGCGTGTGCGCGGGCGTGCGGTCGTGCGCGGGGTCGACGGGGCTGCCGCGGCTGCGTCCCGGCCGGAACACCCACGCGATGCCGCGCCGCTTGAGCAGGCGGCGCACGAACGCGGCGTCCGACTCGTTGTACTGCATGGTCTGTTCGCGCGGCGGGAACTGGCGCATGTCGAACAGCGGATCGAGTTCGAGTTCGAAGGCGTTGGCCAGCACCGTGTTCGACTGGCGCCATTCGTCGCACAACACCTGCACGATCTCCAACTCGTTCTGGTAGCGGAACACACGGCTGTTGGTGCGCTTTTCCATCACGGCGAACACGTCGCGCAAGACGAGCTCGTAGCCGGCCAGGCCGCCGTCGGCGTCGCCCGCGCGCGCCTCGGTGACGATGCCGCACACGCTGCGGAGCATGCCGCGGTCGGTGACGAACTGCAGTTCGGCCGGCAGCGCGATCAGGTCCTTCAGCGCGATGTGCGGGCTGCTGGCGAGGCAGGCGACGCGGTAGTCGATGCCGCCGCAGATCGCCTCGTGGCCCACGACCCGCTGGGGCAGCAGCACGTCCTCCGCGAGCTGGCCGCCTTGGGCCAGGCGCAGGCGCAACGGCCGGTGCGCGGTGCTCAGGACCTTCTCGTGCTGCAGAACCCGCAGGAACTCGCTCGCGCTTTCCACTGTCTCTCCCGTGAACACGCCGCGGCTGCGGCACGAGAATGGATTCTTCCATGCTTCAACCGGCGCGAGATTAACGTGCGTCAGGGTGTACAGGAGCGAACTTCGGCGCATGCGGATGGTCCCACGCTACGCGCCGCGCGGGTGCGCACCGCGCGCCGGCACGACTCGATGGAACCGGACACTCCCGGCGCGGTCGCGCCGTCATGAGGGCCGGGTAGGACCCATGTGCTTCATGCGCGGCGCGTGGCCGGCCCGGCATCAGCCCGGCATCAGCCCAGCAGCGCGGCCAGGCGCCGCGCATGAAGCACATG
>NZ_JBKYMO010000840.1:0-1557 GCF_047302915.1 Massilia sp. CT11-108
CCTGAACACAGGTGCTGCATGGCTGTCGTCAGCTCGTGTCGTGAGATGTTGGGTTAAGTCCCGCAACGAGCGCAACCCTTGTCATTAGTTGCTACGAAAGGGCACTCTAATGAGACTGCCGGTGACAAACCGGAGGAAGGTGGGGATGACGTCAAGTCCTCATGGCCCTTATGGGTAGGGCTTCACACGTCATACAATGGTACATACAGAGGGCCGCCAACCCGCGAGGGGGAGCTAATCCCAGAAAGTGTATCGTAGTCCGGATCGCAGTCTGCAACTCGACTGCGTGAAGTTGGAATCGCTAGTAATCGCGGATCAGCATGCCGCGGTGAATACGTTCCCGGGTCTTGTACACACCGCCCGTCACACCATGGGAGCGGGTTTTACCAGAAGTAGGTAGCTTAACCGCAAGGAGGGCGCTTACCACGGTAGGATTCGTGACTGGGGTGAAGTCGTAACAAGGTAGCCGTATCGGAAGGTGCGGCTGGATCACCTCCTTTCTAGAGTGGCACGGGAGCTTACGCTCCATCATCAAGCGCCTACGCTTATCGACTGTTCAAAGTTAAACGAGAAGAGTTTTCGGGGCTGTAGCTCAGCTGGTTAGAGCACCGTGTTGATAACGCGGGGGTCGTTGGTTCGAGTCCAACCAGCCCTACCACGTTACACTGGGGGATTAGCTCAGCTGGGAGAGCACCTGCTTTGCAAGCAGGGGGTCGTCGGTTCGATCCCGTCATCCTCCACCACTATCTTTACGTAAGACGCTGGTTTTAGGTAAGTGTAGTTCTCGTTCTTTAACAATCTGGAAGAAGTAAAGTTTTCTTTAAGCGTGTAGCTAACGAAAGTTGGATGCACACTTAGGGTAGTAATCTGTATGTATCAACAAACATAGTAAGCTGAACTCTTGTTGTTATGACGTTCCCTGATACTCATGCAGGGGCCAACGTTATAGGGACAAGTGAATAAGTGCACATGGTGGATGCCTTGGCGATTACAGGCGATGAAGGACGTAGTAGCTTGCGATAAGCTGCGGGGAGTGAGCAAACACACTTTGATCCGCAGATTTCCGAATGGGGAAACCCGGCCTTTTAGGTCATTGCATACTGAATACATAGGTATGCAAAGCGAACGCGGCGAACTGAAACATCTAAGTAGCTGCAGGAAAAGAAATCAACCGAGATTCCCAAAGTAGTGGCGAGCGAAATGGGATGAGCCTTGTACGTGATAGTCGATCGAATAGTGGAACAGCCTGGAAATGCTGGCCATAGAGGGTGATAGCCCCTTACACGAAATTCGAACGGTGGTACTAAGCGTACGACAAGTAGGGCGGGACACGAGAAATCCTGTCTGAAGATGGGGGGACCATCCTCCAAGGCTAAATACTCGTAATCGACCGATAGTGAACCAGTACCGTGAGGGAAAGGCGAAAAGAACCCCGGGAGGGGAGTGAAATAGATCCTGAAACCGTGTGCATACAAACAGTCGGAGCCTCTTCGTGGGGTGACGGCGTACCTTTTGTATAATGGGTCAGCGACTTACATTCAGTGGCGAGGTTAACCG
>NZ_JBKYMO010000841.1:0-1558 GCF_047302915.1 Massilia sp. CT11-108
CGGTGCGCGCGCGCCAGCGTGAGGAACAGCGGGTCGAGCGCGCGCACCGCGAGCCGCGTGAACGGCAGGGTGAGGCTGAAGATGGCGACGCCGATCAGGCCGAGCAGCATGCCGCGCGCTTCGTCGGACGTCGTGCCGACGGTCGGCGTCGGTGTGAGGGTGGTGGGACGCATCAGTTCTCCGGTTGTCGTTGCAGCAAACTTTGGTCAGGGTTATGCTAGTCCGGACGAGCAGTACAGTCCCTATACACTTACCGATATCCTTTTCGCACTGTAATGGTGAAATGACCGATACAACGATCCCGACATTGCTGTCACGCGATTCCGGCGAACCGCTGGCCGACCAGATCGTCCGGATGATCAGCGCCCGGATCGACGACAAGCAGCTGCGCGTCGGTAGCCGCATGCCCTCGATCCGCCGCTTCGCCGCGGCGCATGGCGTCTCGCCGTTCACGGTCGTGGCCAGCTACGACCGCCTCGTCGCGCAGGGCTACCTGGAATCGCGCCGCGGCGCCGGCTTCTTCGTGCGCGAGCGCGCGCCGCTGAATACGGCGCTGCGCCGCGACGACCCGGACATTGCGGGCGCGCTGGAAAAGCGCGCGCTGGACGTCGTCTGGCTGGTCCGCCACATGTTCCGCCAGATGCCGGGCCAGCCGACGAGCGCGGCCCGCGTCAAGCCGACCGCGTGGCTGGACGGGCAGGGCGTCGCCAACGCGCTGCGCGCCGTCAGCCGCCAGAACAGCAGCGCGCTGCTGAACTACGCCAGCCCGCAGGGGTACGCGCCGCTGCGCGAACAGCTGCAGCGCAAGCTGGCGGAACTGGAAATCGCGGCCGCGCCCGAACAGTTCGTGACGACGCTGGGCGTGACGCAAGGCCTGGACCTCGTCGCGCGCGAGTTCTGCCGCCCCGGCGACACCGTGTTCGTCGACGACCCGGCCTGGTTCCTGATGTTCGGCTCGTTCGCCGCGATGGGACTGAAAGTGGTCGGCATCCGGCGCCAGGCGGACGGCCCGGACCTGGCCGAGTTCGAGGCGCTGGCGGCGCTGCACAAGCCGCGCCTGTACATCATCAACTCGGTGCTGCACAACCCGAGCTCCACGTCGCTGTCGGCCGCGAAGGCCTTCCAGATCCTGCGCATCGCCGAGCGCCACGACATCACGATGGTGGAAGACGACATCTATTGCGACCTGCACCCGGGCGGTTCGCAGCCCGCCACGCGGCTGGCGGCGCTGGACCAGCTGCAGCGTGTGATCTACCTGGGCGGCTTTTCGAAATCGCTGGCGCCGAACCTGCGTGTGGGCTTCATCGCGGCCTCGAGCGACATCGCGCAGCGCCTGGCCGACCGCAAGATGCTGGCGACGCTCTCCACGAGCGACCTGGGCGAGCGGGTCGTTTATAAAATCCTGTCCGAGGGCGTGTACCGCAAGCACCTGGACCGCATCCGTACCCGCCTGGACGCCATCCGCCCGCCGGTGCTGCGCCGCATCGAGTCGCTCGGCATGACCCTGGAGCCGGCGCCGACGGCCGGCATGTTCGCGTGGGCAGACTGCGGCCGCGAC
>NZ_JBKYMO010000842.1:0-1556 GCF_047302915.1 Massilia sp. CT11-108
CCCACGATCTCGTGCGCCGGCAGGCCGACGCGCTGTGGGCGCTGGACCGGCCCGTGCTGGAACTGGGCGAAAAGCGCGCGGTGCAGAACGCCTTTGCCGGCAGCGACGGCGTCCCGCGCCAGTTGTGGAGCGTGAAGGTGCCCGTGCGCTTCGCCGGCGATGGCGACGCCGGGGCGGTGCTGTGCGTGTCGACGGACGTGACGGAACTGCACGCGCTGAAGGCGCAGGCCGACGCGGCGAGCCGCGCCAAGAGCGACTTCCTGTCCAACATGAGCCACGAGATCCGCACGCCGATGAACAGCATCATCGGCATGGCCTACCTGGCCGGGAAGCGCGCGGAAGACCCGAAGCAGCGCGACTACCTGGGCAAGATCCAGCATTCGGCGCAGCACCTGCTGGGCATCATCAACCACATCCTCGACTTTTCCAAGATCGAGGCCGGCAAGGTCGAGCTGGAACTGCGCGACTTCACGTTCGACGCGCTGAAGCGCAACGTCGAGAGCCAGTTGGGCGCGCAGGCGTCGGCGCGCGGCCTCGAACTCGTGTTCGACGTGGCGCCCGAGCTGAAGTGGCCCGTCCGCGGCGATCCGCTGCGGCTGGAACAGGTGCTGCTGAATTTTGTCGGCAACGCCATCAAGTTTTCCGATCACGGCACCATCCAGGTGCGGGCCCGCGTCGAACGGACGGTGGGGGGCGACGTGCTCGTGCGCTTCGAGGTCGAGGATCACGGCATCGGCATCGCGGCGGACGACCTGGCGCAGCTGTTCACGCCGTTCCACCAGGCCGACCCGTCGTCGACGCGCGTGCACGGCGGCACGGGCCTGGGCCTCGTCATCAGCAAGCAGCTGGCGGAGTTGATGGGCGGCGAGGTCGGCGCGACGAGCGTACCGGGGCAGGGCAGCACGTTCTGGTTCACGGCGCGCCTGCAGCCGTTGACGGCCCCGCGTCCCGCGGCGCCGGCGCCGCCGTCGGAACCGGGGGTTCTGGCCGGCTGCACGGTCCTGCTCGTCGAGGACAATGCGTTCAACCAGCTGGTGGCGCGCGAGCTGCTGGAGGATGCCGGCGCGCGCGTCGTCGTCGCGGACGATGGCGCCCAGGCGTTGGACCGGCTGGCGGAAGGGCCTGTCGACTGCGTCCTGATGGACCTGCAGATGCCCGTGATGGACGGCTTCGAGGCCACGCGCCGCATCCGCGCGGATGCCCGGCTGGCCGGCCTGAAAGTGATCGCGATGACGGCGAATGCCGGGATCGAGGACCAGGCCCGCTGCCTGGCGGCCGGCATGGATGAATTCCTGACGAAGCCGGCGGCGCCCGAGATGCTGATTGCGACGATCGCGCGTGCGCTCGGCCGCGGCGTACAGCTGCCGGACGTCCCGGATGCCCCGAGGGTGGTCACGCTGCTCGACCTGGGCGTGCTGTCCGATGCGTTCGGCGGCCAGCCGGAGTGCATGCGCAAATACGCGTTCCTGTTCCTGGACACGGCCCGCGACGGCATGCACGAGATCGACCGCGCGCTGGTGGCGCAGGAGCCGGCCCGGGCGGCGGCCGTGGCGCAC
>NZ_JBKYMO010000843.1:0-1556 GCF_047302915.1 Massilia sp. CT11-108
GCACGACCGGCTGGGGCCGCAGCGCGCCGTCGAAGCGCTGCTCGAATGGCTCGAGCCCGGTCATTTCCCGTGGCGCCCGTTGCCCGAGGTGCGGCTCGTGCAGGCCGTCGAATCGCTGCGCGAACGGGCCGCCGATCCGCAGGCCCCGAGCCTCGTACGCGAACTGGCCCGGCTGGCCCAATTGTATTTAGGGCAACAAGGCGAACTGGAGGCCGCACGCCGCATCGAGCAGCACGTGATCGCGCTGGAGCAGGGCCTGCACGCCATGGAGGAGGGCAAGCGCGGCCACGGCGCGCCGCGCCGCGCCGGCGAACCATCGCCGGATGCGCTGGACGACAAGCTGTCGCGCCTGCAGGAACTGATCGACAGCCGCAGTCCCCGCGAGGCGCGGGCACTGGCGGACAGCCTGCGCTCGACGATCCTGCGGCCGAGTGTGGCGCATCCGCTACGACGGCGCGGCGCCGCGATGATCAAGCAGGTCTACCTGCAGGAAGGCGACAAGGACGCGCTGCTGGCCTTCACCCTGGACGAGGTCTCGTCCCTCGAAGGCGCCCTGATCCAGGCGGCGGAAGGGCGTCCGCTGGTGGCGGGCTGACGTCGCGGCGGGGCGTGCGGCGGCGCGTCCGGGGGGGCAATAAATGTGACGTCCGATTGGTCGATCTAGCCGTTGCTTCAGGTAAAATCGCAGGATGCGTATCCTTATCAGTAACGACGACGGCTATCTCGCCCCCGGCATCAACGCCCTGGCCGATGCGCTCGCGACAGTCGCCGACATCGTGGTGGTCGCGCCCGACAGCAATCGCTCGGGCGCGTCGAACTCGTTGTCGCTGGACCGTCCGCTGTCGGTGTCGAAGGCTGCCAATGGGTTTTATTTCGTCAACGGCACCCCCACCGACTGCGTGCACATCGCGTTGACGGGGATGCTCGACGTCCGCCCGGACCTGGTCGTCTCCGGCATCAACAACGGCCAGAACATGGGCGACGACACGCTGTACTCCGGCACGGTGGCGGCGGCGACGGAAGCCTATCTGTTTGGGATCCCGGCCATCGCCTTTTCCCAGGTGCATGGCGGCTGGGCGGAGGTGGAAGCGGCCGCGCGGGTGGCGCGCGACATCGTGCTGCGCCGTTTCGAGATGCTGGACACGCCGTTTTTGCTGAACGTAAATATCCCGAACCTGCCGTACGAACAGGTGGGACCGCTCGTGCCGACCCGCCTGGGCCGGCGTCACCAGGCCGAGCCCGTCATCCGCGGCCAGGATCCGCGCGGGCGCGAGATCTTCTGGATCGGCGCGCCGGGCGCCTGCCGCGACGCGGGCGAAGGCACGGATTTCCACGCGACGAGCCAGGGCTGCGTGTCGGTGACGCCCCTGCAGGTCGACCTCACGCACCGCGACCAGCTGGACCTGCTGCGGCGAGGGCTTGGATGAGCGAAAAGCGCAGCCAGTTTCCCCTGCCGCTCTCGTCCGTGACGGGCGGCGGCACCCGAAAGCCCGCTGCGCCGGCGCCGGTCGCCACGCCGCAGACGGCGACCCAGAACGCGCGCAACAGCCAGGCGC
>NZ_JBKYMO010000844.1:0-1555 GCF_047302915.1 Massilia sp. CT11-108
GCTCGGGCGGCGCAGGCACCGGCACCGGCGCCGGCGGTGGCGGCGCTACGTATTTCAGCCACAGCGAACGGCCGAAGATCCACGCGGCCAACAGAGTGGCGATGATGGAAATCAAGAGGAACACGTCGTTGTAGGCGAGGATGTTGGCTTCCCGCGCGGCCGTCTGCGTCAGCACGGAGATGCCCTGGCGCGTGCGCGCGGACGGGTCCGCCAGCTGGCGCGCGTACGCCGCCCCGTACTGCTGGATGCGCGCGGCGACGAGCGGATCGAGCGAACTCAGCTGCTCGGCCAGCACGGACGAGTGGTATTTTTCGCGCATCACCTGGAACGTGCCCAGCAGCGACGAGCCGATCAGTCCGCCCAGGTTCTGCGTCAGGCCGAACAGCACGGAAAAGCTGATCAGGTTCGCGGGATTGGCGATCACGGACCCGAGCAGCGTAAGCAGCAATGGCCCGAGGAACATCACGCCGCCGAACGCCAGCAGACCCTGGCTCACGTACATCTGGGCGGGGCGCGTGGCGTTGGTCGCGTTCGAATCGATCCATGCGCCCAGCGCCATGATCAACAGCGCCACCACCTGCGGCGCCATCAGGTGCGGCGGCCGGGTGACCAGCACCGAAACGACGATGCCGAGGATGGTCGCGAGCAGGATGACGATGAACAGCGTCTGCATCTCGTCGTTGTTCAGGCCCACGAGGCGCAGGAAGCCGACGGCGCCCACGCTCTGCTCCGACAGCACGACGCGCACGAGCATCAGCGCGATGGACAGGCGCAGGATCATCCCGTTGGTCAGCCAGCGGATATTCAGCAGGGGGTTGTCGCGGTTGTGCTCGACGCAGATCGCGGCCAGCAGCAGCACGATGGACACGGCCAGCGCGATGCCCACCCATGCATTCTCCGTCCACCACAGCACGCGGCCGAACGTGAGCGCCGCGCACAGCAGCGCCATGCCGGGCGCGAACAGCGAGAACGTGAGGAAATCCGCCGGCCGGAACGCCCTGAAGCGGTCGCCCGGCGGCAGCTTCAGCCACAACACGGCGGCCAGGGTGACCAGCGTGAGCCCGAGCTCGAACAGATACAACCCGCGCCATTCCGCGATCTGCAGCAGGCTCCTGGAAAAGATGTAGGCGATCGGCTGGGCCAGCTGCGCGATGCCGGTCGAGATCACGATGCCGCGCGGCCGCCACTCCTTTTTGAAAGCCTGCAGGCTGTAGTACAGGCCCAGCGTCGACAGGGCCGCGCCCGCCATGCCGTGGGCCGCGCGCACGGCGATCGCGGAGCCCAGGTCGTTGACGAACAGGTGCGCGAACGTGATCAGGGCATACAGCACGAGGAAGAACTCGGTGAACGCGCGCAGGCCGAATTGCTGGCGGAATTTCACCAGCAACAGATTCATCGACACATTGGTCATGACGTAGGCCGTCGGCAGCCAGTTGACTTCGGCCGCGAAGACGCCCAGCGTGCCCTGCAGGTTGACGAGGTTGACGGTGACGAGCGCGTTGCCGAGGCCGCCCGTGATGGTCACGAGCGTGCCGACCAGGAAATAGGCGATGCG
>NZ_JBKYMO010000845.1:0-1551 GCF_047302915.1 Massilia sp. CT11-108
GCTGGGTGGCGACCGGCGGCGGTGCGGCCGGATCGTCCGGGCCGCCGCAACCGGCAAGCAAAAGGGCCAGCGCGCACGCGCCGGCGACATGTCGTCCTGATGGAATCATCGTTCATTCTGTTCGGCGCCGCGCAGCCCGCGGCCGGCGCGCCGATTCTAGGAGGGGAGCCGTGTAGCGTCTTGGGGGCCTTTGTCACGAGTTTGTCCGCAAATGTCACACACGGTACGCGGCCACGGCGCGGCAGGCTCCGGCGCACTATGGCACACTGGACGCATGGAGGACTGCATGTCATTCGGCCTCATCATCATCGGCGACGAGATCCTGTCCGGGAAACGCCGCGACCAGCACTTGCCCAAGGTGATCGAACTCCTGCGCGAGCGCGGCTTGCGCCTGGCGTGGGTCGAGATCGTCGGCGACGAACCGGAGCGCATCACGGCCCTGCTGCGGCGCACGTTTGCGAGTGCCGACATCGTGTTTTCCTGCGGCGGCATCGGCGCCACGCCGGACGACCACACGCGCCAGTGCGCGGCGGCGGCGCTGGGCGTGCCGCTCGCACTGCATCCGCAAGGACGCGCGCTGATCGAGGAGCGCATCCGCGAGACCGCGGGTCCGGACGCCGACCTGGAAGCGCCGGAGAACCTGCAACGCCTCAGGATGGCGGAATTCCCCGCGGGCGCGAGCCTGATCCCGAATCCGTACAACCGCATCCCCGGCTTCACGCTGGCGCAGCACCACTTCGTGCCCGGTTTTCCCGTGATGGCGTGGCCGATGATCGCGTGGGTGCTCGATACGCTGTATGCGGACCAATTCCACCGCGAGGCGCGGCTCGAAAAGTCGTTGCTGGTGGTCGAGGCGGCGGAGGCGGCGCTGACGCCGCTGATGGAAGCGCTGGAAGCGCGTTACCCCGAAGTGCGCGTGTTCAGCCTGCCCAGCGTGGGCGATGCGCACACGCGGCGCCATATCGAATTGGGCGTAAAAGGCGATCCCGGCCAGGTCGAAGCGGCCTGGACCGACATGTGCGTGGAACTGGAAAGAATGGGTGCGGAAGTGCAACCGTTGCGGGCGGTGGACAGCCGTTCGAACTGAGCCGTTGTTTTTTTGCGAAAATGTCAGGACGACGTCAAAAAACTGCGTGAGCGGTTCCTGCATGTCACATTGATGTGGTGGAATGATGTCTGTGAGCAGAGGCGATCCGGAGTGAGGTCGCCGTAGCTTTGTGAACTTTTACGACCTGGATCACTCGAACCGACCAGCAGCAGGATGGCGAGCAGGTTGACGGGATTTGCAGGCGTGTTTCAAACCGGTTGAGCCATCATGGATAGTATTCGCCGTCAACGACGGCCCCGTTTCTTCTCCCGCGCGCTGCGCCGCATTCTTGGCCAGGCTGCGCCGGGCCAGCCTGCCTTGGCCGGCATTCCCGCCGTGGCAGCCGAGCAGGATCTCCCTGTCCGCAACATCCCCTCGCGCCAGGAGCCGAGTTTCGACTCCAGCCTCGAGCCCGCCGTCGAACCCGGCGGGGCCGGAGCGGACACGCCGCCCGAGCCGCCGCC
>NZ_JBKYMO010000846.1:0-1551 GCF_047302915.1 Massilia sp. CT11-108
GTAGCGTCCGGCCCCGCCGAACGCTACCAGCTGACGAAATGGCGGTTGCACGGATAGCTCGGGTCGGGCATCAGGACTTCGTCGCCGTCCGCCACGAGCGCCGCGCAGGCCAGCAGCAGGCCGGCCGACGCGCCCGCCGTCACGACGATGCGCTGCGGGGAGATGTCGAGGCCGCAGGCGCGGGCATAGTGCGCGGAGATGGCGTCGCGCAGGGCGGGAAGGCCCAGCGATTCGGTGTACTGCGTGGCGCCGCGCTGGATCGCGTCCATGGCGGCGCGGGCGACCAGGTCGGGGGCCGTGAAGTCGGGTTCGCCGACGCTCATGCTGATGACGTCCTGGCCGGCGCGCACCATGCTGGCTGCGGCCTTGACCATTTCCATCACGCGGAAGGGTTCGATGGCGTCGACGCGGCGCGCCACCTGGAGGGGATTGAAAGACATGATGGGATTCTGAAACGGAGGAATCCCTCTAGTTTAGCCGATCCTAGGCGACCGCGGTCCCGGCCAGCAGCGCTACGCACGCCTGGGCCGGCACGGGGCGGCTGACGTAATAGCCCTGGATCTGGTCGCATCCGTACTGTTCCAGTTCACGCAGCTGGTCCACGTTCTCTACGCCCTCGGCCACGACCTTCAGGCTGAGGCTGTGCGCGAGCCGGATCACGGCCTTCGTGATCGCGGCGTCGTCCGGATCGTCCGGCAGGTCGCGCACGAAGGTGCGGTCGATCTTGAGCGCGTCCAGCGGGAAGCGCTTCAGGTAGGCAAGGCTCGAATAGCCGGTGCCGAAATCGTCCACGGACAGGCGTATGCCGAGGGCCTTGATGCGCGTGAGGATCTCGACAGCGGCCTCCGGGTTCGCCATCAGCATCGATTCCGTCAATTCGAATTCCAGCAGCGCCGGGTCGACGCCGGCGCGCGTGACGATGCGCTCGACGGCGCCCGCGAGATCCGCCTGCTGCAGCTGGCGCGCGGACAGGTTGATCGCTACCGGCTGCACGGCCATGCCCTGCGCCTGCCATGCCTTCAGCTGGCGGCACACTTCGCCGATCACCCATTCGCCGACGGGCAAAATCAACCCCGTGTCCTCGAGGATGGCGATGAATTCCAGCGGCGGCACGAGGCCGCGCTGCGGATGGTTCCAGCGCAGCAGCGCCTCGAAGCCGCTGATGGTGCCGGTCGCCAGGTCGAGCTTCGGCTGGTAGTGCAGCAGGAATTCGGCGCGCTCCAGCGCCTGGCGCAACTGCGTTTCCGTCTGCAGGCGCTGCGTGGCGTTCTCGTGCATCTCCGCGACGTAGAACTGGTAGTTGTTGCGGCCGCCGTTCTTGGCCCCGTACATCGCGGTGTCGGCGTTCTTCAGCAGGGTCTCGGCGTCGCGGCCGTTCTCGGGATACGTGGCGATGCCCACGCTGGCCGACACGAACAGCTGCTGGCCTGCGAGATAGAACGGCTGCGCCAGCGCCTCGATGACGCGGGCGCCGATGCTGGCGGCGATGCCGTCGTCGTCCAGCCCGGGCAGCACGAGCGCGAACTCGTCGCCGCCCAGGCGCGCCACGAC
>NZ_JBKYMO010000847.1:0-1548 GCF_047302915.1 Massilia sp. CT11-108
CGCACGGCCTGCGCGCGGCGCGCGCGCTGCCGATCCTGGCGCCGTCCGGCACGGTGCTCGGCACGTTCACCCTGTACTACCGCGAACGGCGCCTGCCGAACCCGCAGGAAGAGGCGGCGCTCGCGCTGCTGGCGAATACCGCGTCGCTCGTGATCGGCCAGCGCCACGAGGCGGCCGAACGGCAGGCCGCGGAGCACCGCTCGCGCGCGATCCTGGAAAGCATGAGCGAGGGTTTCATCGCGCTCGATCCGGCCTGGCGCATCACGTACGCGAACGGCGCGGCCGAAGCCGTCACGCGCAAGCCGCGCGAGGAACTCGTGGGCGCCCAGTTCTGGGACCTGTTCGCGCGCCTGCAAGGCAGCCAGCAGGAACGCGCGCTGCGGCGCACGGCGCTGGAACGCGAACGATCCCGCATCGAAGCGTACGACGACGCCGAGGGCCGCTGGTTCGAGATCAATTCGTTCCCGATGGAGGGCGCCGGCGGACTCGCGCTGTATTTCCGCGACGAGACCGACCGCCGCCGCGCCGAAGAGGGCATCCGGCGCCTGGCCGCCGTGGCCGAGCAGTCGTCCGACTTCATCGGCATCTTCACGCCGGACGCCGGCGGCATCTACCTGAACCCGGCGGGCCGGCGCATGGCGGGCCTCGATGACCGTACCAACATCGCCGCGCGGCGCATGATCGATTTCTTCCCGCGCGAAGACCGGCCGTTCGTGCGCGACCACGTGATGGCCGCGCTGACGGTCGGTGCGGCCGAATGGGAGGGAGAACTGCGCCTGGCGCAACCCGACGGCCGGCCGCCGCTGCCCGTCTACTTCAAGGGGTTCGCGGTGCGCGACGCGGAGGGCAACAACATCGGTCTCGCGACGATCACGCGCGACATCACGGCGCAGAAGCGCGCCGAGGACGAGCTGCGCCGCGTGGCCGCCGACCTGTCGGAGGCGGACCACCGCAAGAGCGAATTCCTCGCCACGCTCGCGCACGAACTGCGCAACCCGCTGGCGCCGATCCGCACGGGGCTCGACCTGTTGCGCATGGCGCCGGCCGACAAGGACGCGCTGGCGCGCATCCACGCGATGATGGACCGCCAGCTGGGCCACCTGATCCACCTCGTCGACGACCTGCTCGACATCGCCCGCATCACGCGCGGCAAGATCGAACTGAAACGGGAGAACGTCGACCTGAAGGTCATCGCGCAGATGGCCGTGGAGACGAGCGCCGCGCTGATCGAATCGCACGGCCACCGCCTGGACGTCGACCTGCCCGAGGAACGGCTGCCGCTCGAGGCGGACGTCACGCGCATGGTGCAGGTGCTGTCGAACCTGCTGAACAACGCCGCCAAGTACACGCCGGCCGGCGGACGCGTCGCGCTGTCCGCATGGCGCGAGGACGGGCACGCCGTAGTCGCCGTGTCGGACAGCGGCATCGGCATTCCGCCGGATGCGATCGGCTCCGTGTTCGAGATGTTTACGCAGGTGCGCGGCAGCCTCGATCGGGCCCAGGGCGGCCTCGGGATCGGCCTGTCGCTCGTGCGCCGCCTCGTCGAGC
>NZ_JBKYMO010000848.1:0-1541 GCF_047302915.1 Massilia sp. CT11-108
AACCCCCGCCCCCCCCGGGCGCCGCGCCCCCCCCCAAAATTTGGCGGGGGTTCTCCCCCCCCCCCCCCCCCCCCCCCCCCCCCCCCGCGCCCCCCCCCCGGAACACCGAGGGCACGCAGGCGCAGCCAGTGCCGCCTGCGCGCACGCGATCAGTCGGGATGGTACAGCGACATGCCGAAACGCTCCGTGCGCGGCATCCAGTTGCCCTGGTAGTCGGCGGAGACGAGCACGCGTTCGGCGCGGCCCACGAGCAGCTTGCGCGGCACGAGGCCGATCACGCGCGAGTCGGCGCTGTTGTCGCGGTTATCGCCCAGCATCAGGTATTCGCCTTGCGGCACCGTGACGGGACCGAAGGTGCGCGGTGCCAGCACGTCCGGCATGATCTGGATGTGGCGCGGCCCGCGCGCGGCCTTGTCGCCCCACGTCTCGGCCAGCTGCAGCGCGCGCATCGCGGTGCCGCCGACGGAATCGAGCGAGTGTTCGACGACGCGGTAGTCGGCACCCTTCCCGTTGATGTACAAACGTTCGTTGCGCATCTCGACGACGTCGCCCGGCAGCGCGACGACGCGCTTGATCAAGAGGGTGTTGTCGCGCGGGGAGCGGAACGTGACGATGTCGCCGCGCTGCGGCTCGCCCAGGTGCGCGAGCACGACGTTCGTGAGCGGCACCTTGAGGTCGAACGCGAGGCGGTTCACGAGCACGACGTCGCCTTCCAGCAGGTTCGGATGCATCGACGCGGACGGGATCGGATTCCAGTCCGCGACCGCCGTGCGGAACACGCCGAACAGGACGAGAAACGCCAGAAAGCCTTTGTTGTTGCGCGCCCAGTTCTTCATTCAGGTCTCCCGCTCGTGGAATGTTCTTGTCGCTCTGCCGATGTTATACGCGCGCTGACTTAACCGAGAATTAAGACGCGCGTATGCATAGGCCTCACCGGGTTTTCGTGCGAAAAAAACGCCACGCTTCGTCGGCCGTATCGACGTCGTGATTCATCGGACCGAGGATTTTCTTCAACAGCCAGGGCAGTTCCTCGTCCTTCGACGCGTTGATATGGCCGCCGCCGTCGATGCGCAGGAACTCGACCTGTACACCGGCGGCGTCGCCGCCCCACACCATGCGCGTGGCCGTCGTCGGATCGTCGGTGCGCAGATGCGGAAAGCGGAACGTGGCCGGCGCGCCGGACAGGCCGTCCGCCTGCCGCCATGCCGCCACCGTCGCCTGTCGCGCGGCGTGTAGCCGCCGAAGCTTTCCCGGCCGAGGACCGCGGCCGCCGCTTCGCCGTGGCCATGCAACAGGATCACCACGGGACGCTTGCCCGGCGCCTCGGGCACGCCCGGGTCGAGCACGAGGTAGCGGCGCTCGCCTTCCGGCCGCGCCGGCCCGTGCGACCATCGCCATTCCGATTCGACGAGGAGGTGGCAGATGGCAGGTTCGATTCCACGGCTGGCGGCATGCATTGCGCTGATCACGGCAACGGCGGCGCATGCCGCCGGGTACGCGGCACACACGCTGGCGCGGCCGGAAGGCGAGCGCCGCTACCT
>NZ_JBKYMO010000849.1:0-1530 GCF_047302915.1 Massilia sp. CT11-108
GCGCTGCTGCTGTCGCTACCGCTGCCCGTGCTCGCCTGGTGGCTGCTCCGCCACGGCGCGCCGTTCGCGCGGCTGGAGCGCTGGGTACTGCGCCTGCTCGGGCCGCAGAACGTCATCGCATTGCACCTGGACGGCGCGGGCATCGACGCGGCCGTCGTGCGCCTGTTCCGGCAACGAGGCCGTCTCGCCCGCGCCGGGATGTGGTCGCTGCTGGCCAACGTGCTGGGCACGTTCGAAACGTGGTACGCGCTGTCCCTGCTCGGCCACCCCGTCGGCTTGCAGGCCGCGCTCGCCATCGAGGCGCTGACACAAGCCGTCCGCCACGCCGGCTTCATGGTGCCCGCCGGCCTGGGCGTGCAGGAAGCCGCTGTGCTGCTGTTCGGCCAGCTGGCCGGCGTGGGCGGGGATGTGGCGCTGTCGCTGGCGCTCGTCAAACGGATGCGCGAGCTCGCGACCGGCGTGCCGGCTCTCGTCTCGTGGCACTGGTTCGAAATGCGCCGCCTGCGTCCGTTCGGCGACCGCGCTCAGGGACCACGATTATGAGCCGCCAGGTATCGGATGAGGCCGTCGACGCCCTCCGTCGCCAGGCGCGCGGCGAACTGCTGGCGATACACCTGGATCATCCACGCACCCATCATGTTGATGTCGTAGATTTTCCAGCCGGCGGACGTCTTGTGCATCCGGTAGTCGATCGGCATCGCGTCGGCGCCCGTGACCACGGTCGTCTTCACGACGGCATCGGTGGCGTTCGCGGCGGAACGGGTCGCGGGGGCGTAGCGGAACTGCGTGTTCTCCTGCTGGATCTGCGTCAGCTGGATCGCGTAGGTGCGCGCCAGCAAGGTCTGGAATTCGCGGAACAGCGCCTCGCGCTGGGCCGGCGTCGCCCGTGCCCACGCGCTGCCCACCGCGTACTGGGTCGTCAGCATGAAGTCCGTGGACGGCAGGAAGTCGCGGCGGACGATCTCGAGGGTTCGTTCGGGGTCGCCTGCGCGCGCGCCGGGATCGCTGCGGATGGCGCTCATGACCTTGTCGATCGTGCTCCTCAATGTTTGCTCCGGCGTACGCTCCGCCACCTGCTGGCCACAGGCCGGCGGCGGCATGGCACAGACCAGGGCAAACACAAATAAGGACGGTTTCATGGGATCCTCGATCGGCACATCCATATGACCATCTCCCGGCCGTCCGTGTTCCCGCGCACGGCTGCGCCAGATCATACGGTCACCCGCACCGCATCCGTTCTAATGGGCACACCATGCTGACCCACCAGATTGCCAGGCTCGTCCACCTGTCGTGTCGCCACCCATGGGCGGTGCTCGGGGCGTTTGCGCTGCTGGTACTTGGATCCGGGCTTTATGTGGCACGCCATTTCGCGATCAATACGGACGTCGGGCAGTTGATTGACGCGAATGCGCCATGGGCCCGGCGCGACGCCGCCATCGCCGCCGCGTTCCCGAACCGGGGCGACACCACCCTGGCCGTCATCCGTGCGCCCGCGCCCGAGTTCGCGGCGCAGGCGGCGCGCGAACTGGC
>NZ_JBKYMO010000850.1:0-1522 GCF_047302915.1 Massilia sp. CT11-108
CCGCCCCCCCCCCCCCCCCCCCCCCCCCCCCCCCCCCCCCCCCCCCCCCCCCCCCCCCCCCCCCCCCCCCCCCCCCGCCCCCCGCCCCCCCCCCCCCCCCCCCCGCCACGGCCGCCCCGAGCTGGTGGCCGGCGAAGACCCAGCCGAAGATCATCGGCGCGCGCTTGCCCCAGGCCTGCGCGGCCAGCTTCACGGTCGGCGGCACGGTCGCGATCCAGTCGAGGCCATAGAACATGGCGAACAGCGTCAGGCCCGTGAGCGTGAAGTCGGCCGACGGCAGCCACGCGAGCGACAGCCCGCGCATGCCGTAGTACCAGCACAGCAGGTAGCGGCTGTCGTAGCGGTCGGACAGCCAGCCGGACAGGATCGTGCCCACGAGATCGAACGTGCCCATCATCGCCAGCACGGACGCGGCCGGGACGGCGCCCAGGCCCGCGTCGCCGCACAGCGAAATGAAGTGGGTCTGGATCAGGCCATTCGTCGACAGGCCGCAGATGAAGAAACTGCCTAACAATACCCAGAACACGCGGTCGGCGCGCACGCTGGCCAGCGTGGTGAACGGCGTGCGGATCGAGACCGGTGCGCGCGCCGGCACGACGGGTTTGACGGTCGTGTCGCCGCCATAGGGTGCGAGCCCCAGTTCCTGCGGATGGTCGCGCACGAACAGCAGCGCGAGAATCGCCACGAGCGCGCAGCTGGCCATCACGGGCAGCAGCGCCAGGCGCCAGCCGCCATGCTCGATCAGCCACGTGCCGACGGGGAGGAACACGAGTTGCCCCGTCGCCGAGCTGGCGGTCAATAATCCCATCACGAGGCCGCGGCGCTGTTCGAACCAGCGGTTGGCGACCACGGCGTTGAGGACCAGGGCCGTCATGCCGGAACCGATCCCCAGCATCACGCCCAGCAGCAGCACGAGGTGCCAGAAGTCCGTCATCTGGCGCACGAGACCGAGGCCGGCCGCGATGACCGCGAGCGCCGTCACCATCACGTTGCGCAGGCCGAAGCGCTCCATCAGCAGCGCGGAAAAGGGTCCCATCAGGCCGAACAGGGCGAAACGGACGGCGAGCGCGGACGAGATCTGGTCGACGGTCCAGCCGAATTCATGGCTCAGGGGTTTCAGCAGCGCGCCCGGCAGGCCGAGGGCGGCGGACGACGACAGCGCCGTCAGGAAGGTGATGGCGGCGACGAGCCAGCCGTAGTGCAGGCCGCGGCGGCCCATCCACTGGGCGAGATTTGTGGAAAGCATGGACGTCCTTAGTCGAGAAGACGGTTCGTGGCCGCGTCGAGGATGCGGTGGGCAAACACGTCGTCGTCGACGGACCGCGCCAGCACGAGCGCGCCGACCATCGTGGCGAATGCGGTCAGCGCGTCGTCCGGCGTCGCGTCGGCGTTTTTCCTGCGCATGGCATCACCGAGGATGTCGACGAAGGTCTTGACGCCCGCCTCGAAATGGCGCGGCAGCTCCGGGCCGTGGCGGGCCGCGTCCGGGCCCAGCGAGGCGATGACGCAGCCGGTGCCCACA
>NZ_JBKYMO010000851.1:0-1518 GCF_047302915.1 Massilia sp. CT11-108
GGGGGGGCGGCCCCCCCGGGGGGGGGGCGGTCGTGTGGGGGCGGCGCGGGCGGCGGGCCCCCCCCCCGGGGGGGGCGGCGCGGCCGCGCCGGGCCGGCCGGCGGGCGGCCGTCGAAGCCGGGCAGGGTCAGGACGTAGACGGCGTGGTCGGGCGCGAAGGCGCCGATCGTGTCCTGCCACACCCAGCTGCCGCTCGCGAGGCCCGGGATCAGGATCAGCGCGCGGCCGCCGTTTCCCGCCTTGCCGTGGCGTTCGACCAGCACGCCGCCCACTTCGAAGCGCTCGGCCGGCGCGATGGTGGCGGCGTAGCGGTTGGTCTCCGGCGCCGCATCGGCGGCGCGGCTCTGGTGGCCGGCGCTCATGCACAGCGTGACGACGATGGCGGCGAACAGTGCTTTGTTGCGTACGAGGTTCATGCGGTCTCCTGGTCGGGGAAGAAGATGGTTTCGATCGGTTGTTCGAACAGTTTCGCGAGCGCGAAGGCCAGCGGCAGGCTCGGGTCGTAGCGGCCCGTCTCGATGGCGATGACGGTCTGGCGCGAGACGTCCAGCAGCTCGGCCAGGTGCGCCTGGCTCCAGCCGCGCGTCGCGCGCAGGTCGCGGATGGTGTTCTTCATGATTCGACGGCCCGGCGGGCGCGCAGCGACAGTATGGTGCTCGCGACACCCCAGCTGACGCCCATCACCATCCACACGCTGAACATCGACAGCTTCGGGAAGCCCGCCGTCTCGAGGAAGCCGTAGCTGAACGTGACCGCGCCGGTGATCCCGAACGCGAGCGCCAGGCTTTCCAGCAGACGCATGCGCTGGTATTCGTCGATGCGGGCCACGTGGCGGGCGATAGCACGGATCATCAGGCAGAAACCGATCATCGGCGACAGCAAGGCGGCTGTGCGCAGCACCCCGTCGTCCAGCGGCCGGCCGTACCGGATCGACGCGAGCAGCAGCACGACATACACGGCGATGGCCGTCAACAGATCGCTGCGGTAGGCCCGGCCGACACGTTTCTCATGCATCACACACCTCCTCATGTAAAGTATGCTTTACATCGTAGGACGGGTTTGCGACCATGTCAAGCTTCCTTTACATCCTTTTTTGGCCCCCGTTCGACTACAATGCACGCCTCCGCGTTTTCTCGTTTTCCTCCCGCGACCGCCATGTCCTTGCCAACCGAAACCCGTCCCCATCGCGCCATCGTCATCGGCGGCGGCCCCGCCGGCCTGATGGCGGCCGAGGTGCTGTCCGCGGGCGGCGTGCGCGTGGACCTGTACGATGCGATGCCGTCCGTCGGCCGCAAGTTCCTCCTGGCCGGCAAGGGCGGCATGAACATCACGCATTCGGAACCCCATGATGCCTTCGTCGGCCGCTACGGCGCCCGCGCCGACGCGGTGAGGCCGTGGATCCATTCGCGCAACTGCGCCGGCGGGAACGCGTCCACCCACGGCCTCGGCGTCGCCACGTTCGTGGGGACGTCCGGCCGCGTGTTCCCGACCGACATGAAGGCCGCGCCGCTGCTGCGG
>NZ_JBKYMO010000852.1:0-1513 GCF_047302915.1 Massilia sp. CT11-108
ACGCAGGGCGGCGAATCCGGCCAGCTCGTTGGCCTGCGCGGCATTGGCCGCGGTTTGCTTTGGCGGGGCGGTGGGCGCGCCCCTCGCCCCCGCCGTCTGCCCGAGGGCCGGGGCCGGGTGGGCGTAGCCGTCCGACGATGCGGGAACCGGGTGTAGTGCCAGATGCATGGTCGATATCCTTCAGCAGAGTCGGCCCAGTATGGCAAACGGGGGACTCCACGTGAACGAAGATATTCGCCGTTCGATATGTGACGAACGTTAAAACGAAAAGCGACTATGTATCCGGGGGATGCCGTCAGCGCGACACGATCAGCCGCAGGCCGAGGGCGATGAAGATCGTGCCGGCGAGACGGTCGAGCCATTGCCCGGCCTTGGGACGGCGCGCGAGCCACTGGCCGATGGCGCCGGAAAAGAAGCCGAGCAGGCCGAACAGGACGACGGCCTGCAAGGTGAACGTGAGGCCCAGCAGCGCCGTCTGCAGGTTGGCATCGCCGCGCTGCGCGACGACGAACTGGGGCAGGAACGACAGGAAGAACAGGGCGACCTTCGGATTGATGGCGTTCGCGACGAGGCCCTTGAAGAACAGCGCGCGGGCCGGATCGGCGGCGGCATGCGCCGTGTCGACGCGGGCGCCGCCGCGGCTGCGGATCGCGTGCCAGCCCATCCACGCGAGATACAGGCCGCCGCACACCTTGAGCGTCGTGAACGCGAGCGGCGACGCGGCGATGAGGGCGGACACGCCCACGACGGCCAGCAGCGTGTGCGACAGGCACCCGAACGCGCACCCGAGCCCGAACGCGATGCCCCGCACCCGGCCCTTGGCGACGCCCACGCTCAATACCATCATGTTGTCCGGCCCCGGCGACAGGGTCAGCAGGATGGCGGCGGCGAGGAAGGCGAAGAACTGGTCGGGTGTCAGCATGGTAGCCCTGGGCAAAAAGGCAATGTTACCTCACCGGGGGCGCGGTTGGTGTAAAGTGCGGGTCCTATGTCCAGTCACAAGCACCAGCAACCCCTGCGCAATGCGTTCGAACGCGTCCTGAATGCCGCCCTGCTGAGGGGCTTCGTGGCCGGGATGAGCTACCGGCTCGGCGGCCTGGGCAAGGTACGGGTGACGCGCCAGGAGGTGGAACTGGGCCCGGAACGCCGGCTGGCGCAGCCGCTGCGTATCGGTTTCGCGTCCGATTTCCACGCCGGCCCCACGACGCATCCCGCCGTGTTCGACGACCTGCTGGCCGCGATCCGCACGGAAGCGCCGGACGTGATGCTGCTGGGCGGCGACTACGTGTGTTTCGATGCGGAGAACGTGGCCGTCCTGGCGGACTTCATTGCGGGCGCGCGGGCCTCGCTGGGCACCTATGCCGTCATCGGCAACCACGACACCTGGAACGGCCGCGGCATCATCGAGGACGCGCTGCGCGCGGGCGGCGCCGAGGTGCTCGTGAACCGCAACGTCGCGCTGCCGGCGCCATTCGGCGGCGTCAGCGTGTGCGGCATCGACGATCCGTGGACC
>NZ_JBKYMO010000853.1:0-1513 GCF_047302915.1 Massilia sp. CT11-108
GAACGACGATGAGTGATTTCACCGGTATCGCCCTGCTCGTGGAAGACGAGCCCCACATCCGCCGCTTCGTGCGCGCCCACGATCGCGCGGCAGATGGCGAGCCCGAGGCCCACGCCGGGCTTGGCCGATTCCCGTTCGCCGCGCGTGAATTTCTCGAACACGGCTTCTTCCTGGTCGGGCGGCAGGCCCGGCCCGTCGTCCGTCACGGCGACGTTCAGCCACTGTCCGTGCTGCTCCGCGGCGACGGTCACCGTGCTGCCGGGCGGCGTGTACTTGCCCGCGTTTTCCAGCAGGTTGGACAGCACCCGTTCGACCAGCACCGCGTCGTACTGCACGAGCGGCAGGTCCGCCGGTACCCGGGTCGCGACCACGTGGCCGGCCAGCGCGGCGCGGCTGGCCGCCAGGGCGCTGCCGATGACTTCCTCGACCGGTTGCCACTGGAGCCTGAGCTTGACGTCGCCGCTCTCGATGCGGGCCATGTCGAGCAGGTTCGTCACGAGGCGGCCCATGCGCACCGTTTCCTCGCGCAGCGCGTCGGCCATCGCGCGCTGCCCCGCGGCCAGCGGCGGCGTGGAGCCGGCCAGCGCCTCGGCCTGCGCCATCAGCGACGTGAGCGGCGTGCGCAGGTCGTGCGACAGCGCCGCCAGCAGGGAGTTGCGCAGCCGTTCCGATTCGATGCGCACCAGGGCGTCCTGCGCCACCTCGATGTAGTGCACCCGTTCCAGCGCGATGGCGGCCAGCGCCGCGAACGTGTCGAGCTGCTGGCGTTGTTCCGGCGCCGTGAGCCAGTGCGGCGTCGCGGCCTCGATCGCCAGCACGCCGCGCGTGCGCATCGGCGCCACGAGCGGCAGGTAGAAGACGGGGCTGCCGGGCAGGGTGTCGGTGCCCATCCCGGCGCTGGCGCCTTGGTCGAACGCCCATTGCGCGATGCCGGTGTCGAGCGCGGCGATGGCGTCGTCGCCGGCCACGGCCACGCGCCCGGCGGCGTCCGGCACCAGCAGGACGGTGCGCGCGCCGAACGTGCGCCCGATCGCGTCGCGCGTCGCTTCCTGGATCTGGTCCGTCTGGAGCACGCCCGACAAGGCCCGGGCGAATTCGTACAGCGCGCGCGTGCGGCTCTCGCGGCGCGCCGCCACGTGCGCCTGGAAGCGCAGGCCGGCCGTAAGGTGGCCCGTGATCAGGCCGACCGCCAGCATGACGCCGAACGCCACCAGGTACTGGACGTCCGAGATCGCGAACGTGAAGCGCGGCGGGACGAAGAAGAAGTCGAAGCACGCGACGCTGACGCAGGTCGCGGTGACGGACGGGCCACGGCCCAGGCGCACCGCCACCATCAGCACGACCAGCAGGAACAGCATGGCGATGTTGGCGAGGTCCAGGTGGCCGACGGTGGGCGTCAGCGCCAGCGCCATGCCGACGCTCGACAGCACCGCCACGCCGTGTGCGGCGATGTCCATGCGGGTGGTCGTGCGCCGCGCGGCCGGCATGGGCGGTGCGGCGGAGGCCGGCGGCA
>NZ_JBKYMO010000854.1:0-1511 GCF_047302915.1 Massilia sp. CT11-108
CAGGCCCAGCAGCATCAGCGACGCCGGCTCCGGCACCTGGCCGCCGGCGGTGTCGGCCGCGCGCTGGATGACGTTCGCCGTCAGGTTCAGCGTCAGGTTATAGCCCTTGCCCAGGGTGTCGGACGCGTAGGTGCCGTCCGGCGTCGCGTCGGCCAGGGTCAGCTGGTAGGTTGCCATGTTCTTGCCCAGGACGGTCGCGAGGAACGATGCCGTGTAGCCGTTGGAACCGCCCTGCACCAGGTTGTCGAACAGGGCCAGGCTGGTGCCGAACACGTTGTTCGCGTCGGTCTCGGCCACGTTGGTCAGCTTCAGGCCCACGCGGTCGTTAGCGGCCAGGTTGGCGATCGAAAAGTCCTTGGCCTTCACCGTGTCGTTCAGGTAGACGTCGCCGAAATCCAGCGTCAGCGACGTCACCGCCGACTTGCCGTCGAACGACTGGGCCGCGTGCAGCAGGTAGCTGTAGGTTGCGCTCAGGTCGCCTTTCCAGTTGATCGTCGACGTGGTCGTCGCGTCGCCGGAGAACTGGTTCGACGTCGTCTCGGCCGTGTTCGAGACGGCCAGCAAATCGGCGAGGAAGCTGCCGCTGCCGTTGCCGACGTACGCGTTCAGCGAGGTGCCGGCGACCGCCGTGTTCCGGTCCACGTTCGTGAGGCTGATGCCGTCGTTGCAAGCCGATTTGATCTTGTCCTTGAGCGTGCAGGAATCGGGCTTGCCGAGTGCCGCGCTCGCGCCGACGACGCCGGTCGGAATGCCGAGTGCCACCGAGCTGCTGCCCGTGCCCTCGGCCTTGTACGTGCCGGTGTCGTTCGCGTTGGTGCCGCCCTTCGCGACGGTGACGCTGGTCGTCTGCCAGTAGGTCGACTGCAGGTTGACGGTCGCGCCCGTCAAAACGCCCTTGCTCTTGTCGAACAGGGCGACCGTGGCTTTCTTGTCCGTATCCATGTTCGTGTTCGCCTTGATGCTAGTCGAGCCGTCCGTGCCGGCCTTCTGCCCGCCGAGCGTGTCGGTGATCACGTTGTTCACGTCGAATGCGGTCGTCTTGGTCGTGTCCAGAAGCGTCGCGTGGGCGAGGGTCGGGACCAGGGCGCTCATGGCGGCGAGCACGGCAGCATTCAGTGTAGTCTTCAGCATGTTGTTTCCTTTGGGTTGATCAACGATGAGGATGTCTTGTGACACTTTTTCTTTTACTCATCGTATTTACGCAAGGAACGTGCCAAAAACTATAACCATCTGTTCTGCAAGGAAATCCATTTTGAACAAAAATCAATGTCGCGGTGCTATGTAAAGATTCTCGACAGAAATAAAAGTTTCCTGAGGAAACATCGTGACATTGATCGTTGTCTAATGCAGCTGGGCGGGCACAGGTTGCGGCCGCGTACCCGGCGGCGGTGCGTGGCGCCTGGCGGCGGCGACCTCCGTGCCGGCATCCCACGGCAGCGACAGCACGGCCTCCAGCGCATCGGCGACCTGGCGGCCGAGGCCGACATCGCCGCCCTCGATCTGGGGCAGCG
>NZ_JBKYMO010000855.1:0-1510 GCF_047302915.1 Massilia sp. CT11-108
CCCTGCACGAGATAGCGCCGGGCGCCGGCCTTGGCGATGGCGCCGTCGCCATGGACCTGCGCGGTCAGCACCACGGGCTTGCTGGCGCGCAGCGTATCGGTCACGGTCCACGCGCCGCGGGCATAACGGAAGTGCCGCTGCAGCTTTTCCACGCCGAGTTCGGGGCGGTAGGCACCGGCCAGGTCGGCGACCAGGTCGGCGCCGTCGGGGCCCAGCTTGACGCTGGCGAAGCGGATCGCGTCCAGGCGACCATACGGGTAATCGCGGAAGGCGTCGTGCCCGCCGCCCTCGTTGGCCTGGCCGTGGCCGTCGATCAGCAGCGTATTGCTCAATCGGCTGGTCGGGATACCCGCATAGCCCATCGGTCCGGTCAGGTAGGTGCCGGCGCCGTACAGGATGAAGCTGCCGGCGTCGGGGTGCGCGTGGCCGGTCTCGAGATGCCAGTCGGGCAGCTTGCCGATCAGGGACGCGACGTGGTGGCCTTCCGGCGGTCCGGCGCGGAACGCGAATGCGGTGGCGCGCGGCGTCCAGTCGCTGCGCCAGTACACGGTGCCGAGGTCGTCGAAATGGTGGTAGGTCGGCAGTGCCGCCATCGACGCGGTCTGGATGGCCGGGTCGCGCCACAGCAGGGTCCAGAAGTCTTCCGCGCAGACGTGACCGAGCGAGGCCATCCAGTCGGCCACGCCTTGCGCCTGCGGGTCGGAAAAGCGCGCGGCCAGCCGGTACAGCAGGTTGTAGTTCGAATTCAGCTTGCCGCCGGGGTGCGTGCGCGCCGGCTCCTCGCCCTTGCGGGCGCGCGTGACCGGACCCTCGAACACGTCGCCGAAATCGTACACGTCCTGGCCGTTGGGCGTCAGCGAGTGCGCCATGTACAGGTGGGCGCGGCGCAGGGCCGGCGTATCGTACAAGTCGTCGCCGGCGGCGTGGGCGAAGGCATCCAGCGCGTGGACGATCCACGGCATCGAGAAGATCCAGTACTCCACGCCTTCGTAGAAATATCCGTCGGGCGAGGCCACTTCGAGCACGCGGCTGAAGATGGCGCGCGCCAGGGCCGCCCAGCGCGCCGCGTCCGGCGTGTCGTCCCACAACGCGTAGGCGGCCACGGCCAGGCCGGCGACCGGGATGAAGCAGTGGTTCTGGCTGTACGAGTACGACTTGCCCGGCGCCGGCATGAAATGCTCGGCCAGGATGCCGGCCTGGCGCACCAGCTTGTCGCGGTAGCGCGTGCGCTCGGCCGGTTCGAGCACGTCGTACAACAAATCGTAGCCTGCGCCCAGGCCGTACAGCAGGTGGCCGGCGGCCAGGTCGATGTCGGGTTTGCTGTAGGTATAGCCCCATACCGGGTAGCTGACGGCGGCGTCCATGTAGCGCCGCGCGGCTTCGAGGTAGCGCGCGTCGCCCTCGATGCGGTAGGCCAGGGCCGCGCCGATGATGCCGATCGCGGTATCGTTCTGCGCGCGCCGTTTCTGCGCCGGCGCCTTTGCCGGCGGCTGGCGCAGGGCGACCAGGC
>NZ_JBKYMO010000856.1:0-1510 GCF_047302915.1 Massilia sp. CT11-108
GATGCCGCCGCGGATCCATGTGCCCATCAGGTCCGTCTCCGCATGTGGCTGCGGCGCTGCGGGTTACACATGATCTACCGTCGCCTGCTGGCCGGCGACCAGCGTGGCGCCGCAACCAGCCTTGTCGCCGTGCCGTGCGGCGGCCTTGCCGTCGACGATGAACGTGGTGTCGCCGCTGACGATGGGGGAGCGGCCGTGGCGCGGACATACGGTCATGTCGCCCACGCGCGCGATGCCCTTGCCGTCGCAATCGCTCAGCGTCGACGCTTCGATCACGCTGCCGCCGTGCGATGTCCTGTCACCCAATACGATCAATGGTCCTGCCATGCTTTTCTTCCGTCACCGTTACAAATGTGCTGCATGCAATGTTACATGCAGACAATATTTTGCCGCATTATAGCTGGGCAAAACCGTGTTCTTAATCACGGTTTGTAACAGTTATGCAGTTTCTTTCAGGCTATAGCGTGGCGCTCGCGATTAGCGTAAAGTTAAGTTTGTTAAGTATGGATGAGTTGGAGAGTGTGTCTTGCAGCAATCGATGACCCATGCGCTGGAAGCGCTGGCCGCACTTGCCGGATTCGACAGCGTCACGCGCCTGTACGCGTTGCGGATCGGGGATGGCGCTACGGATTTCCCGGGCGGTGAACTGCTGGTCGAGGCGTTCGTCGCCGACGATGCGGTTCAGGGGCTTGGCGTACGTGACGTGATCGCGCTGTCGACCAGCGCCGCGATCGAGCCATCCTCGCTGCTGGGCCGGCCGGCCGCCCTCGAAGTCACCCTGGCGGACGGCACGCGCGCCGACTTCGCCGGCGAGATCTGCGCGGCCGCGCAGCTGGGCAGCGACGGCGGCCTGGCGCGCTACCGCGTCCGCATCGCGCACTGGGTGTGGCGCATGGCCCACGTGCGCAGCAGCCGCGTATGGCAAGACAAGTCCGTCACCGACATCGTCGACGACGTCTTTTCCGCCTATGCACCCGACGCGCGCTGGCGCTGGAGCGACGACGTCGGCCCGTTCATGGACGGCGCCAACCCGCGCAGCTACTGCTGCCAGTACCGCGAATCGGATCTCGCGTTCGTCGAGCGGCTGCTCGCGGAAGAAGGCCTGGCATGGCGCTTCGAACAGGCCGACGACGGCCCGCGCATGGTGCTGTTCGCGGACAGCCGCGATGCATCCGCCGTGGCCGACGACCCGAGCATCGACGCCGGCGGCGCACGCTTCCACGGGGCGCACGCGCGCGAAAAAAGCGACAGCGTGCAGGCGCTGGCGGCGCTGCGCAGGGTCGGCGCATCCGCCGTCACCCTGCTCAGCTACGACTACAAGAGCAAGCAGGCCGTGGCCGCGAACTCGCCGTCGCGGCTGTCGAACGGCAGCCTGCCGTGGCTCGAATCGTTCGACACGCCGGGCCAGTACGCCTATGCCGACAGTGCGCAGGCCCGCCGCTACGCCGACCTGCAGATGGAAGGGCGCGAGGCGCGCAGCCAGTCGTGGCGCGGCCGCTCGACCCTGCGC
>NZ_JBKYMO010000857.1:0-1509 GCF_047302915.1 Massilia sp. CT11-108
CCCTGATAGCTCAGTCGGTAGAGCGACGGACTGTTAATCCGCAGGTCCCTGGTTCGAGTCCAGGTCGGGGAGCCAGAATTTCGGAAGGGGCATCGAGCGATCGATGCCCCTTTTCCGTTATCGGCCCGATACCGGCTTCACTTTCGACGCCGCCTCCAGCGCCCGTGCACGCGCCGTCTCGACATCCTCCGCCGTCGCCAGCGCCACGCCCATGCGGCGGCGCGCGAAGGACGCCGGCTTGCCGAACAGGCGGATGTCGCTGCCCGGCACGCGCAGCGCGTCGGCCACGCCTTCGAACGCGATGCCCGCTTCCTCCAGCTGGCCGTAGATCACGGCGGACGCACCCGGCGCGCGCAGCGCCGTGTTCACGGGCAGGCCGAGGATCGCCTTGGCGTGCAGCTCGAATTCGCTCTGAACCTGCGTCGCCATCGTCACCATGCCGGTGTCGTGCGGGCGCGGGCTCACTTCCGAGAACCACACCATGTCGCCCTTGACGAACAGCTCGACGCCGAACACGCCCTGGCCGCCCAGGTTCGCCGTGACCTTCCCGGCGACCTCCTGCGCGCGCTGCAGCGCGAGCGGAGCCATCGGCTGCGGCTGCCACGATTCGACGTAGTCGCCATGCACCTGCTTGTGGCCGATCGGCTCGCAGAAGCGCGTTTCGACGTTGCCATCCGCACCGATCGCGCGCACGGTCAGCAAGGTGATCTCGTAATCGAAGTCGATGAAGCCTTCGACGATCACGCGGCCCGCATCCACACGCCCGCCGGACGCGGCGTAGTTCCAGGCGCCCTCGACGTCGGCGGCGCTGTCCAGCTTCGACTGGCCCTTGCCCGACGACGACATCACGGGTTTCACGACGTTCGGAAAGCCGATCTCGGCGCAGGCGGCCTCGAGCTCGTCGAGGCTGGACGCGAAGCGGTACGGCGACGTGGCCAGGCCCAGTTCCTCGGCGGCGAGGCGGCGGATGCCTTCGCGGTTCATCGTCAGCTGCGCGGCGCGCGCGGTCGGGATGCAGATGATCGTCCCGGCCGCTTCCAGCTCGGCCAGCTTCGCGGTCGCGATCGCCTCGATCTCCGGCACGACGAGGTCGGGCTGCTCCCGCTCGATCAGCGCGGCGAGGGCGGCGCCGTCCGTCATGTCGATGACGTGCGCGCGGTGCGCGACCTGGTGGCCGGGCGCGTTCGGGTAGCGGTCGACGGCGATCACTTCGATGCCGAGACGTTGCAGCGCGATGATGACTTCCTTGCCGAGCTCGCCGGAGCCGAGCAGCATGACTTTGGTTGCGGAAGGGGAGAGGGGAGTGCCGAGGGTGGTCATTGGTCAGTGGGGGGCAGGTCGGGAAGAGGGCGACTATAGCAAACAGTATCGCCGGGCGCACGCCGCGGGCGTGATTTGGCAATTCCTGGATTCCTGCTATAATATTGCCTCAATTCCCTGATAGCTCAGTCGGTAGAGCGACGGACTGTTAATCCGCAGGTCCCTGGTTCGAGTCCAGGTCGGGGAGCC
>NZ_JBKYMO010000858.1:0-1506 GCF_047302915.1 Massilia sp. CT11-108
GGCCAGCGCCGTCAGCCAGCCGGGCGTGTCGAACGCCGCCACGCGCGGGCGCACGAGCGGCTTGCCGGAGACCTTCGCCACCAGTTGCTGGGCGTGTTCGGTCGCCATGCTCGCATTCCCCCACGGCCAGAAGGAATTGATCGGTAACTGGCCGCGCGCCTCGCGCGCCGCGTTGGCCGGGTCCGTGAACCACGTCACCTGCACGTCGTTCTGCAGCTTGCGGAACGCGCGCACCTGCGGGCCGGACGGCATCCAGTCGGTCAGGTTCATGTTGACGGCCGCGTCCGGGCTCGCCGTCGCGATTTCCGTCCAGTCGTCCGCGCGCATGAACCACGTGTCGGGCGCGCCCCACGCGAGCGCGTAGCCGGCGTCCTCGAAGCAGGGCCGGGCGCTGTCGAACAGGGCGCGCGCTTCGTCCTCGCGCAGGTCGAGCTGGCGCATGTCGTCCATCTGCAAATGCGTGCGCGCGATCTGGATATGGGTCGGGTTCACGACGAACCACATGCCGTCCTCCGGATCGAGGCCGATTGCGCGCATCGCGCTGGTCGCGACCCCCGGCACGAGCCCGTGCGCGACGCCCAGCGCCCGCGCGATCCAGAGCTCATGCGGCAGGACGCGCGCGTCGGTGTCGAGCGGGCGGTAGCGCGCGTCTGATATTTTCGACAACAGCGCGGCCAGCGCCGGCGCCTGCAGGGCGCGGGTCAGGTCGGGCGCGAATTCGGGAACGGGGAGGGCGAACGGCAGGACGAGCGAAATGTGGGCCATCCCTCTATTTTAGGCGAAATGGGCTCAGATGTCCGCCCCCGGTCCCGGCGTCGTCACGTCCGGCGAGGTCGTCGGCGCGGTGGTCGAATCGGGCGGCATGCCGGCCGACCCGCCCGGCGGCAGCATCCCGGGAACGGGCGTCAGCCCGATCGCCTCGTGATACCACCCCTGGACGAGGACGAGGTGCCGGTGCTCGTCCTCCAGCGCCAGCGTGAAGCCGGCCACGAGGTCGTCCTGGCCGGCCTCGCCCGCGAGCGCGATCAGCGTCTCCCAGCCGGCGCGATCGGCCAGTTCGGCCGTCAGCAGCGCGTGCAGCGACTGGGCGAGGCTCGTGCGCGGATCGTTCAGCACCTGCACGAAACCCAGCGACTCGACGCCGGTCACGTCCGCGCTGGGCGTCTGCGCCGTCGGATCGCCGCCCAGCGATTCGATCGCGTCCTTCAGCAGCAGGAAGTGGCGGGCTTCGTCGCGGCGGATGGCGGCGACGTGGTCGCGCGTCATGCCGGCGGGGCCGCCCTGCATCACGTCGCATTTCGCCAGCAGCGCGTCGTACAGACGGGTGCCCGTGCGTTCGAACGCGAGGCGTTCGCCCAGCTTGTCGAGCAGGATCTGCGGCCGGTCGCCCTTGAGCATGTGCATGCCCATGTTGACGGCGCCCGCGACCGAGCCCGGCATGGGGATGGAGCCGATGTCGCCGGCGTCCATGATGAGCGCCTCGCGCGCGTCCAGCAGGGCGCGCTC
>NZ_JBKYMO010000859.1:0-1501 GCF_047302915.1 Massilia sp. CT11-108
GGCGCGGCTTTACCCTGATCGAGCTGCTCGTCACGCTCGCGATCCTGGCGCTGCTCGGCACGTTGGTGGTGCCAACCGCGCAGATCGCGCTGCAGCGCCGCCACGAACAGGAATTGCGCGTGGCGCTGCGCGAGATCCGCGCCGCCCTCGACGCCTACAAGAAGGCCGGCGACGAAGGTCGCGTGGCCCGCCAGGCCGGCGCCAGCGGTTATCCGCCGAAGCTGGAAGTGCTGGTCGAGGGCGTGCCGGACCAGCGCAGCCCGAAGAAGGCGAAGATTTATTTTCTGCGCCGCCTGCCGCGTGACCCGTTCAACGGCGACCCCGACCTGAAGGATGCGGAGACGTGGGGCAAGCGCAGCTACGCCAGCGAGCCGGACGAGCCGAAAGAGGGCGACGACGTGTACGACGTCTACTCGACCTCGGGCAAGGTCGGGCTGAACGGCATCCCTTACAACCGCTGGTGAAGACATGAACCTCGAACGACAACGGGGTTTTACCCTGATCGAACTGCTGGTGGTGCTGGGCATCGTGGCGCTGCTGCTCACGCTCGCGGCGCCGCGTTTCTTCCCGAAGGTCGACAGCACCAAGGAGACCATCCTGGCCGAGAACCTGCGCAACACGCGTGCCGTCATCGACCAGTTTTACGAGGACACGGGGCGCTACCCGGATTCGCTGCAGCAGCTCGTCGAGAAAAAATACCTGCCGGCGCTGCCGTTCGATCCGATCGCGGACAGCGATTCGGCCTGGACGGTCGTCCCGCCCGAGGATGGCGACAAGGGCGGCATCCACGACATCCACAGCGGCGCGCCGGGCACGGGCCGCAACGGCAAGCCGTATGCGGAATGGTAGGACGCCGCGGCGCGAGGGCGGTTTTACTTACCTCGGCCTCATCATCCTCGTGACCGTGATCGGCCTCGTCGGCGCGGCCACGCTGAAGGTCGACGCGCTGCTGCGGCGCGCGGCCGCCGAGGAAGAACTGCTGGACATCGGCGCCGCGTTCGGCGAAGCGCTGCGCACGTACGCCGAAGCGACGCCGAAGGGCCAGCCGGCGCAGCCGCCGTCGCTGCAGGAACTGCTGAAGGATCCGCGTTTTCCCGGCGTGCGCCGGCATCTGCGCAAGATCTTCGTCGACCCGCTGACGGGCAAGGCCGAGTGGGGTATCGTGTGGGCCAATCCCGGCGACCGGCGCGGCGTGCTGGCGGTGTACAGCCTGTCGAAGGCGAAGCCGCTGAAGGTGGCGAATTTCGACAAGCGCTTTTCCGGTTTCGAGAACAAGCAGCACGTGTCGGACTGGAAGTTCGCGGCGACCGGACAGGCGCTGATGCAGGGGCAGGTCCTCGCGCAGGGCAAGCCGCAGATGCCCGGCCAGCCGTCGCTGTTCCAGGACCCGCCCGCGGGCACGCCGCAGCAGCCGTCGATGTTTCCCGAGCGGGCCGCGCCACTTCATGCGCCGCGCTAAGTAGCCGGGGTAGCCTGGCGGTTCTCCGCCTCAGGCTCTTTC
>NZ_JBKYMO010000860.1:0-1489 GCF_047302915.1 Massilia sp. CT11-108
GCCTGCTGCTCGGCGGCCTGTTTGCGCTCGGGCTGCTCCTCGTGTGGGCCGAACTTGCCGTCGGCGTGTTCCACTGATCAGGCGTATTCGCCCGTATGCAGCACCGCGTACGTGTGGCGGCCGGCTTCCTTGGCGACGTACAGCGCGCGGTCGGCCGTTTCCATCAGCGCCCGCGGGTCGACGCTGCCGCCGGACGCGAGGCCGATGCCAATCGTCGTCCCGACTTTCAATGTGCGTCCGGCCAGCGCGAACGGTTCCGCGATCGCGTCCAGGATCTTGCGGGCGACGCGCTCGACGTCGGCCTCGCTGCGCACGTCGTGCAGCAGCACCGTGAATTCGTCGCCGGCCAGGCGTGCGACCAGGTCGGTCGAGCGCACGCTGGTCCGCAGCCGGCGCGCGAATTCCACGAGCACGTCGTCGCCGGTCGCGTGGCCGTAGCGGTCGTTGATCTGCTTGAAGAAGTCCACGTCCAGGTACAGCAGCGCGCAATCGCGGTCGCCCTGGCGCGAGCGGTTGGCGGCGCCTTCCAGCGCCTGCTCGAAGCGGCGCCGGTTCGGCAGCTGCGTGAGCGGGTCCGTGTGCGCCAGCGCATGCAGGCTGCGCTCGTGCATGCGCGAGGCGGTAGCGTCCGTCGTCAGGATGTACACGCCGGCCACGCGGCCGTCGCGCATCTGCGGCAGGAACGTCGAGTGGGCGATGCGCGTGTGGTTCTTGCGCACGATCTCGTGTTCGCACTGCGACGCGTTGCCGAGCCAGGCCTGTTCCAGCGCCCTGGCCTGCGGCGCGTAAAAGGCGGGGCCGAACGCTTCCTCGACGGTGAGGCCGAGGATCCGCTCAGGCGGCACGCCCAGCCACGATGCGTGCACGGCGTTGGCGAACGCATAGCGGCGGTCGGCGTCCAGGTGGGCGATCAGCACCGGCACGTTGTCGGTGATCGTACGCAGCCGCTCCTCGCTCTCGGCCTGGCGCAGTTCGGAGAGCCTGCGGGCGGTCATGTCGAACGCCATCGCGTAATAGCCGTCCGGCGTGCCGTCCAGTGCGCGCTGCGGCACGAACATGCACTGGTAATACAGCTGGCGGCCGTTCACCTCGATGACGTCCTCGAACGTGCTGCTTTCGCCCGCGTGGACGCGGCGCAGGTGGGGTTCGAGCTTCGCGTATTCGGGTTCCGAATAGGCGTCGCGCACGTCGTGGCCGATCAGCGCCTCGGCCGGCTTGCCGTAGAACTGGATGGCGCGGCCGTTCAGGAACACGAACCTGCCCGCCGCGTTGACCTTGCCGATCAGCGCCGGCAGGTTTTCCGTGATGGCGCGCAGGCGGCGTTCGCTCGCTTCCAGCTGTTCGCGCGCCGTGTTGCGCTCGGTGATGTCGGTCATCGCCACGACGGCGCCCAGCATCCGCCCGTTGGCGCTCTTCAGCGGACGGCCGCTGGCCAGCAGGGTGGCAGCGGGGCGGCCCGGGGGCGCGATGGCCATCGCCTGTTCGCGCA
>NZ_JBKYMO010000861.1:0-1485 GCF_047302915.1 Massilia sp. CT11-108
TCGTCCGGGGCGGGTCCCTACGCCTTGGGGGCGCCCCCGCGCGGGGCGACGCCGCGCGCGGCCGCATCGCCCTCGCGCAGTACGGCTGCCGCGCGTGCCACATGATCCCCGGCGTGACCGGCTCGAAGGTCTGGGTCGGGCGGCCGCTCGAAGACATGGCGAAGCGCCCCATCATCGCCGGCACGCTGCCGAACAACCAGGCGAATCTCGTGCGCTGGATCCGCGATCCGCAGGCCATCGACCCGAAAACCGCAATGCCCGTGCTGGGCGTGTCCGAGCGCGATGCGATCGACATGAGCGCCTGGCTGCTGTCACATTGATGCCCGTTCGATCGCGCGGGCCAGGTCGTCCACCCCGGCGCGGATCACGTCCGGCGTGAACGCCGAAAAGCCGAGCAGCAGCCCGGGATCGATGGCGCAGGCGGCACCCGCCTGCGGATTCGTGTAATAGCCCAGCGTGCGCACGTCCACGCCGACATCGCGGGCGTGCCGGGCGACCGTTTCCTCGTCCAGCCTCTCGGTGAAATGCACGCACAGGTCGAGGCCCGCGTCCGACGGGCCCTGGCGCAGCCGGCCCTTGAGACGCGCATCGAGCGCATCGACGAGGGCTTGCCGGCGCTCGCCATACGCGTCGCGCGTGCGGCGGATGTGGCGCGCGAAGTGGCCGCCGGCGATGAAGTCGGCGAGCGTCGCCTGCGGCACGATGGGACTATGGCGGTCGACGACGGCCTTCGCCCGCGCCAGCGCCGCGGCCAGCGCGGGCGGCGCCACGACGTAGCCCAGCCGCAGCGCGGGGAACAGCACCTTCGACAACGTGCCCACGTAGATCACGCAGCCCGCGCGGTCCATGCTTTGCAGCGACGCGAGCGGCGGGCCGGTGTGGCGGTATTCGCTGTCGTAGTCGTCCTCGACGATCCACGCGCGGTTCGCCTCGGCCCAGCGCAGCAGTTCGAGACGGCGGCGCAGGCTCATGGTCACGCCCAGCGGCAGCTGGTGCGAGGGCGTCGCGAACGCGAGGCGCGCATCGGGATAGTGCTTTGCCGCGTACGCGACGTCCATGCCCTCGGCGTCGACGGGCACCGGACAGACGCGCGCACCGGCCACCGTGAACGGCGCCACCGCGCCCTGGTAGCCGGGCGATTCGATCCACATCGCTTCGCCCGGTGCGAGCAGCAGCTGGGCCAGCAGGTACAGCGCCTGCTGCGAACCGGACGTGATCACGACCTGGTCCGGCGTGCACTGCACCCCGCGCGACGCCTTCAGGTAGGCGCACAGCAGCTCCCGTAGCGGCGCGTACCCGGCGCCGGGGCCGTAGCCGAGCGCGCCGGTCGAATGGCGCCAGTGGCGCGCTTCCAGCCGGCGCCAGACGTCGAACGGGAACAGGTCCAGGCCCGGCATGCTGGCGCGGAAGGCGCGCAGCGGCCCAGCGTGGTGCAGCACGCGCGCCATGCCGCCCGCGATGAGTTCTCCGCGCGCCGACAGCGGC
>NZ_JBKYMO010000862.1:0-1484 GCF_047302915.1 Massilia sp. CT11-108
GATTTGCTCGACGAGATTCAATCCTTGATGAGTGGCTTCGGCAGCAAGTTCACGATAAATTTTGCATGACTACTTAGAACGTCTTGCGTCCGCAATTCCCACAGTCATGGTCAATGATCCGGACTTCTGTAGGGTGTTTTATACCCGGTATGCAGATGACTGGGTAATCGGGATCGTGGGAGACAAGGAGTTTGCTCAGTCTATAAAGGACGAGGCGACACTATTCCTGAGAGATGTTCTAAAACTTGAGTTGTCACCGGAGAAAACACTTATCTCCCATGCTAAGAACGGAAAGTCGGAGTTCCTCAGCTTCCGAATCTTAGTTGGGGACGGCGTTCGAAGGACCAAGGTTAGACCCGAGGGCCAAAGAGCCGCCGTCAGAAGGACAACGGGTTGGCAACCCAGAGTTGACGTCCCAACACAAAAGCTAGTCGAAAGGTTGCAAAAGGCTGGATATTGTAAAACGGTCAGAGGCAAGACCTTCTTTCCCTGCTCCAAGAAAGCTTTTGTTGCTCTTGAAGATCACGAAATTGTGATGCGCTTTAACAGCGTCTGGCGAGGCATTTACAATTACTACGCTATATGCGACAACGCTGCGCAATTGCGAAGGGTCATGTATCTGCTCCAGTACTCATGCTTGATGACCCTGAGTCACAAGCATCGACGAAGGGTTCCGGCAACGATCCGAAAGGTTGGTGTATTTCCGAGAGTAGCATATATGCTAGCGAACGGGGAAACGAAAGAGGTAACATTCTGGCGCCCGCCTGTTTGGAAGCGCGAAGGAGCGGCCTTCGTCGGGCTGGAAGATATTGATGTAATTCTGGCCAAGGTGTATCGATTAACCCGTACCCATTTGAATCACCCTTGTGCAGTATGCGGCTCCGAGAGTAGCGTGGAAATGCACCACGTCCGCGCTTTACGCAAAGGCAACAAGAGCATCACTAATGGGTTCAACCGTATTATGAGCGCCATCAATCGGAAGCAGATCCCGCTGTGCAGGAAATGCCACGACGATGTACACGCCGGAAAATATGACGGAATCGGCCTGTCCGACCTCTCATATATTCCGCAATGATGGTAAAATTTGCTGGAAAGCCGGATGCTATGAAAGTTGCACGTCCGGTTTGGTGGGAGCTTGGTGAGCGTCCTATAAAAAAATAGGCATCGCCAAGCGACCCAACTCCCGTGCCAGCGATGGCGTGCCGGTTCGATCCCGGCTCCGGGCACCAGGTGCCTCTGCGCATTTGGCAGCTAGCCGCCACTTCTTTTCCCGACTGCGATCGTCCCGCAAAATGCGAGGCATTCCGCAATGATCGTCTTGCCTTGAATCTGCCTGACCAGAGCGCGGTCAATATCAACAGATAGTTATTGAGCATGGTGCAAACCTCAACCGTTGGTTTGTAAACTTTCTCGACGGTGAGGATGCGCCGCCCCGAACGGCCGCACGACGGCCGCCGCCGCCGCCACCAGCACATGCGGCGGAC
>NZ_JBKYMO010000863.1:0-1482 GCF_047302915.1 Massilia sp. CT11-108
CGTCGAGCCGGCGCGCCGCGAAGGGCTGGCCGCCTTGCGCGGTCGTGTACACCTGCCAGGGCTGGTCCGCCGTATCAGCCCGTGCGATGCCGGGCAACAGCGCGGCGGCGCACACCAGCCGGATCATGGTTCGTGTCGTGGTCACGATGGTCTCCTCGTTGTCGTTACAGGCCCGCGAATGGATCGGGGGCATTGGAGCTGGTCATCCAGTCGCGCAGCGGCCGGTGCGGCTCGTAGCGCACGGCCCCGTACCGCCTGAACAGGTTCTCGATGTCGGCCAGCGACGCCGTGTTGAAGTCGAGCGCGGGGATCGTGTCGCCCGCCGCGTTGGTGACCATGCCCCAGGTACCCGTGCCGTGGCCGCCCGCGTTGCTGGCGTACTTGTAGGCCCAGGCGGTGGTGGCCCAGCCGAGCCTGGCGTACGTGTCGAAGGTGGCGCGCGTCACCTGTGCGCCCGTCTCCAGGCCCATGCTGGCCCACGGCTGCGTCTCGCCGACGAGGAGCGGCGTCTCGAGGCCCTGGATGCGCTTGTCCCATTCGCACACGCCGGTCGTCCGCGCCGCATTGCAGAGCAGCCAGTCGCGGTGCACGGCCGGGCCGATCGAACCCCAGCCGAACAGGCCCGGATAGAAATGCATCTCGAACGCCACGTTCGTCATGCCCTTCGCGGCCGGGTCGCCGTACGCGCCGATGCCGCTGCTGTGGCCCGGCAGGATGGCGACGTGGTTCGGGTCCACGGCACGCACCGCCGTGTACACCTTGCCGATGAAGGCGGCCAGCGTCGCCGGATCGGTACCCCACGGCTCGTTCAGCAGGCTGTAGCCCGCCACCGCCGGACGGTCCTTGTAGCGCGCCGCCACCTGCTGCCACAGCCACACGGTGCGGTCCTGGTAGGCCGGCGTCGTCCACAGTTCGGCCGGACCGGTGCAGCCGTCGTGCTGCTCCTTCTCCCCGGCCTGGCCGCCGGCCGCGCCGTGCAGGTCGAGGATCACGTAGATGCCGCGCCGCTCCGCCTGGGCAATCGCGTCGTCCAGGTAGTGCCACGCATCGGCGCGCAGACTCCCCGGATGCTGCTCGTCTTCCACGAGCGTGTGGATGAACGGCAGGCGCACCACGTTCACGCCGAACTGCGCGAGCTGGTCCCAGTCGGCCGGCTTCATCCAGTTGTCGCGGAACACCTTGAACAGGCGGTCGCGCTCCGCATAGCCGAAGCGCTTGTCGAGGACGGCCTCCAGCCGGCATTGCGTGTCGATGCCGTTCGCCCCCTGCCCCATCATCCAGAATTCGTTGATCAGCCAGTTGCCGAGGTTGGCGCCCTTCAGGTGGATCTCGGTGCCGTCGGCCGTGACCCATTTCGCGCCCTGCGCGTGGATCATCTGCACCGCTTGCGTGATCGGCACCGCGGGTCCCGGCTCGACCGGGTGCGCCGTGGGTGGCGGCGTCGTGGCGGCCGGCGGGGGGGTGGGGGGGGGGGGGGGCGGG
>NZ_JBKYMO010000864.1:0-1479 GCF_047302915.1 Massilia sp. CT11-108
GCCGAGAGTACGCTGGACGCCATCGGCACGACGGCGCGGCGCGCGACGGCGAGCGGCGCCAGCAGCACGTCGTAAACGGTGCGGAACAGGCACGGCGTGTCGGTGCCCGCGCTCGAGCGCAGCATCGTCCCGCGCGGCAGCACGGACGGGGTGTCCGGCACTTCGGCCGGCCCGCGCTGTCCTACCTGGACGATGGAATACGACGGCAGCGGCCGCAGGTAGTGCGGGTACAGGCTGTCGAGCAGCGCTTCCGTGAACTTGGGGTAGTCGTCGTCGAGGCGCTTGTTGATGCGGGCGGACAGCAGCGCAACGGACTGGATGAGCCGGGCGACGCCCGGATCGTCCCACGTCTCGCCGGCCACGTGCAGGTCGCTGGCGGGCTTGGGATAGCGGGCGCGGAATTCGCGCGCGAACTGGCCGAACAATCCCAGCTCTTCCTCGTAATAGCGCAGCAGGTCGTCCATGGCTCCCCATCGTTGCCCAAGACCAAGATGTATGCTCCCACCCGGCGAAAAACCGGACCTTGAGTACAATCAACGCTCTCAACCCGAAGGAGACCGCCGTGTCCGACCTGAACGACTTCCTCATCACGCAGAGATGGCCCGCGCAGCACCCCGACCGCCTGCAGCTGTATTCGCTGCCCACGCCGAACGGGGTCAAGGTGGCGATCATGCTCGAAGAAATCGGCCTGCCCTACGAGGTGCACCGCGTCGCGTTCGACAAGAACGAGCAGACGTCGCCGGAATTCATGTCGCTGAACCCGAACAACAAGATCCCCGCGATCATCGACCCCGACGGCCCGGGAGGCAAGCCGCTGCCGCTGTGGGAATCGGGCGCGATCCTGCTGTACCTGGCCGAGAAGACGGGCAAGCTGATCCCGGCCGATCCGGCGCTGCGCTACCAGACGATCCAGTGGCTGATGTTCCAGATGGGCGGCATCGGCCCGATGTTCGGCCAGTTGGGCTTCTTCCACAAGTTCGCCGGCCGCGAGTACGAGGACAAGCGCCCGCGCGACCGCTACGTGCACGAAGCCAAGCGCCTGCTCGGCGTGCTGGACGGCCACCTGAAGGGCCGCGCCTGGATCATGGGCGACGAGTACACGATCGCCGACGTCGCTTGCTTCCCGTGGGTGAACAACCTGGTCGGCTTCTACGACGCGGCCGAGATCGTCGGCTTCGACCGCTTTCCGGAAGTGGGCCGCGTGCTGGAAGCGTTCCGCGCGCGCCCCGCCGTCATCGAAGGGCTGCAGATCCCGCGCGCTCCCGCTGCCTGAAGGTGCTCAACTGAGCATCCGCAGGTCGGCGATGACCTCGGCGCCAAACCCGGCGCCGAGCAGGTAGTCGACCAGCCGTTCGGCGCATTCGTCCGGCTCGACGAGCGCGCCGGTCTCCTTCATGTCGACGAAGCGCTTGCGCATGGGGAAGCGGTCTTCCGTCGTGGCGCGGATCTCGGCCTGCATGTCCGTATCGATGACGCCGG
>NZ_JBKYMO010000865.1:0-1476 GCF_047302915.1 Massilia sp. CT11-108
GGACTGGCGCGCCCGGCCCGCGCGCGAACGCGCCCGCTTCCTCAAGCGCTGGCATGCGCTGATCGTGGCCAACACGGACGACCTGGCGAAGCTCATTTCGCGCGAACAGGGCAAGCCGCTGGCCGAGGCGCGCGGCGAAGTGGCCTACGGCGCGTCCTACGTCGAATGGTTTGCCGAGGAGGCCGTGCGCGGCTACGGCGACATCATCCCCGAACAGGTGCGCGGCAAGCAGCTGACGGTGACGCGGGAAGCGGTGGGCGTCGTCGCCGCCATCACCCCGTGGAACTTCCCGCTGGCGATGATCGCCCGCAAGATCGCGCCTGCCCTCGCGGCCGGCTGCACCGTCGTGGCCAAGCCGGCGGAAGACACGCCGCTGACGGCGCTGGCGCTCGTCAGGCTGGCGGAGGAAGCGGGGATTCCCGCCGGCGTGCTGAATATCGTGACGACGTCGCGCGACCGGGTGGCGGACGTGGTCGGCGCATGGCTGCAGGACGCCAGGGTCCGCAAGATCACGTTCACCGGATCGACCGCGGTCGGCAAACGCCTGGCGCGCGAATCGGCCGGCACGCTGAAGCGCCTGTCGCTCGAGCTCGGCGGCAATGCCCCGTTCATCGTGTTCGAGGATGCCGACCTGGATGCCGCGGTCGACGGCCTGATGGCGGCCAAGTTCCGCAACGGCGGGCAGACCTGCGTGAGCCCGAACCGCGTCTACGTGCACGATGCGGTCTATGCCGCGTTCACGCAAAAACTGGCGGCCCGCGTGGAAGCGCTGCGTGTCGGCCCGGCCACCTGGGCCGACGCGCAGATCGGCCCGATGATCAACGCCCGCGCGGTCGACAAGATCGAAGCCCACGTGCGCGATGCGCTGGCCAGGGGCGGCCGGCTGGTCGTCGGCGGCAAGCGCCTGGCCAACGACGTCGCCGACGGCCCGAATTACTACGCGCCGACCGTGATCGCCGAGGCCAGCCACGACATGGCGCTGGCGTCGGAAGAAACCTTCGGTCCGGTGGTGCCGCTGTTCCGTTTCGCGGACGAGGACGAGGTCGTCCGACTGGCCAACGATACCCCGTACGGCCTCGCCGCCTACTTCTACTCGCGCGACATCGTGCGCGTGGCGCGCGTGAGCGAGCGGCTCGAGACGGGCCTGGTGGGCATCAACGAGGGCGTGCTGGCGTCGGAGGCGGCGCCGTTCGGCGGCGTCAAGGAATCGGGCTACGGCCGCGAGGGCTCGCGCTACGGCCTGGACGATTACACGCAAACGAAGTACCGCTGCCAGGGCGGCCTGGCGTAAGGCCCGCCGTCCGTCGCCTGTCCGCCTGCTCCCCGCGAGGGGACGCAGGCTTTTTTTGCACCCGACATCTGTGGCCAAAATTCGGGGTCAGAAAATTCGGGGTCAGAGCCTGAGCCTTCCCCTCAAATTTTGCTCAGATGTCATAGGTAAGCATCATGGAAGTCAGCTCTGACGATGCGTCGGCA
>NZ_JBKYMO010000866.1:0-1471 GCF_047302915.1 Massilia sp. CT11-108
GCCGTCGGCGTCGAGGATCGGGTTGTACGTGGCCTGGATCCAGATGTCGGCGCCGTGCTTGCCGCGGCGGCGGAAGCGGCCGGACTGGAACTGGCCGCGCGCCAGGTCGGACCAGAAGTTGCGGTATCCGGCGCTCTGGATGAGCGCCTCGTCGCAGAACATGCTGTGATGGCGGCCGACCACTTCGTCCGCGAGATAGCCCATCGTGCGCAGGAAGTTGTCGTTCGCGGCCAGCACGTTGCCGTGCAGGTCGAACTCGATCACGGCCTGCGAGCGGCCGATGGCGTCCAGCTTGCCGCGGCTCTCGGCGGCGAGCGCCTTGCGCGCCGTGATGTCGGTGGCGAACTTGACGATCTTGACCGGCTTGCCGTCGGCGTCGAAGACCGGGTTGTACGCGGCGAGGATCCACACGGTCCGGCCGTCCTTCGTCACGCGGCGGTACTCGCCGCTGTCGGCCTGGCCGCGCCCGAGCCGTTCCCAGAACGCGAGGTACCCGGCCGAGCGCGCGTGCTCCGGCAGGCAGAACATGCGGTGGTGGCGCCCGCGCACCTCGTCGAGCGTATAACCCGTCACGGCGAGGAAGTTGTCGTTCGCGTGCAGCACATTGCCCTGCAAATCGAATTCGATGACGGCCTGGGTGCGGTCGATCGCGGCCATCTTGCCCTCGAAGTCGATGTTGCGCAGCTTGGCCGCCGTGATGTCGGTGGCGAACTTGACGACCTTCGCGGGTTTGCCGTCCGCATCGAGGACCGGATTGTACGTGGCGTGGATCCACACCGGGCTGCCGTCGCGGGTCACGCGCTTGAACTCGCCCGCGTGGTATTCGCCCGCGGCCAAGTGCTTCCAGAAGTCGCGGTAAGCCTGCGAGCGCACGTACTCCGGTTCGCAGAACATCGCATGCGGCTGCCCGACGACTTCGTGCAGCTCGTAGCCGAGCGCGTCGAGGAAGTTCTGGTTGGCGTGCAGGATGCGGCCGTCGAGACCGAATTCGATCACGGCCTGGGCGCGGTTGATGGCATCCAGCGCGGCGTGGGCAAGGTCATCCCGGGAGGTGACCGGGGCAGGGGCGATCATATGCATGGCTTCTCGTGGTGGCGTCATGATGTTCATAATATTTCCATGTGGAAATCCATTTGGTGATTTAATCATTTTTCACATGAGAATGCGAGAGAATTTTGACGAATTCGATTATTTGTTGCGCCGTACTTACCGCACAAGGCGAGGTTTCCATTGACGGGTTGCCATATGGTCATTAGCATCGGGATGCATTCCATACCCACAACAAGGAGACACCATGCCACGCCCGACCCTGCCATCCCTGCTCGTGTTAGCGCTAACTACCATCGCCTCCGCCGCGCACGCCGCCAGCGGTCCCGTCGTGACGACGGACACCGGCAAGGTCCAGGGCGCCGTCGACAAGGGCGTGGCCAGCTGGAAGGGCATCCCGTTTGCGGCGGAGGCGATGGTAGTT
>NZ_JBKYMO010000867.1:0-1466 GCF_047302915.1 Massilia sp. CT11-108
GCGTCGCCTTCGTCGCACGGCGCCGGCGCGAACAGGTCGAGCTGCGGCGTCGCATCGAGCGCCTGCGCTTCCAGCCGCGCCAGGTGCTTGCGCGCGGCGCGGATCACGCTGGGCGGCACGCCGGCCAGCTGTGCGACCTGCAGCCCGTAGCTCTGCGACGCCGGGCCGTCCTGCACGGCATGCAGGAACACGATGCTGTCCTTGTGCTCGACAGCCGACAGGTGCACGTTGGCCGCGCTCGGATGCTGTTCCGGCAGTTGCGTCAATTCGAAGTAGTGCGTGGCGAACAGCGTAAAACTGCGGCTCGTCTCGATCAGGTGGCGCGCGATCGCCCACGCGAGCGCGAGACCGTCGAACGTCGACGTGCCGCGGCCCACTTCATCCATCAGCACGAGCGAGTGCTCGGTCGCACCGTTCAGGATCGTGGCCGATTCCGTCATCTCCACCATGAACGTCGAGCGGCCATTGGCCAGGTCGTCGGACGCGCCGATGCGCGTGAAGATGCGGTCGATGGGACCGATCGTCGCGCTCGTCGCCGGCACGTAGCTGCCGACATAGGCCAGCAGCGTGATCAGCGCGACCTGGCGCATGAACGTCGATTTACCGCCCATGTTCGGGCCCGTGATCAGGAGCAGGCGGCGGTCGTCGGACAGCTTGCAGTCGTTCGCGATGAAGCGCTCGATCTGGTTCTCGACGACCGGATGGCGGCCCTCGACGATGGTGAGGCAGGGCTCCTCGGCCAGCTGCGGCATGCACCAGTTGTTGCGCACGGCGTGGGCGGCGAGGGCGGTGATCGTATCGAGCTGCGCGATGCCGGACGCGATGCGCTGCAGGCACACGATGTGCGGCGCGAGGTCGGCCAGCAGCAGCTCGTACAGCAGCTTTTCGCGCGCCAGCGCGCGATCCTGCGCGGATAAGGCTTTATCCTCGAACGCCTTCAGTTCCGGCGTGATGTAGCGTTCACAGTTCTTCAGCGTCTGGCGGCGGCGGTAATCGTCCGGCACCTTGTCGGCCTGGCCGTTCGTGACCTCGATGTAGAAGCCGTGCACGCGGTTGTACTCGACGCGCAGGTTGGCGATGCCGGTGCGCGCACGCTCGCGCGCTTCCAGGTCGACGAGGAACTGGCCCGCGTTTTCCGACAGCGCGCGCAGCTCGTCCAGCTCCGCGTCGAAGCCGCGCGCGAACACGCCGCCGTCGCGCACCATGGCGGCCGGCTCCGTCGCGATGGCACGCTGGAGCAGGTCCGCGCACGCCTCGGGCACGGCGATGGCATCGTGGATGTCGCGCAGCAGGCACGAGTCGCCGGGGATGAAGCAGCGCGCCACCTGCTCGCGCAGCGCGGGCAGCTGCTTCAGGCCGTCGCGCAGGCTCGCGAGGTCGCGCGGACGCGCCGTCAGCAGCGCGATGCGCGTCGTGATGCGTTCGATGTCGGGCACGTGCGCGAGCGTCGCGGCCAGGTCGTGCAT
>NZ_JBKYMO010000868.1:0-1464 GCF_047302915.1 Massilia sp. CT11-108
GCAGGAGGGCGACGTGCTGCTCGCCGCCGCCGGCAAGCCGCTGCCGGCCGGAGAGCATGCGCTGTCCCAGGCGGGCGCGCTGTTCGGCAAGATCCTCGCATCGCAGGCGAGCCTGCCGATGACGATCGAGCGCCGCCGCAGCGAGCGCCAGCTGACCATTCCCGTTACGCGCGCCTGCGCCTTCGCGATCGAACTGGGCAACGCGGACAACGTCAACGCGTACGGCGACGGCAGCCGCGTACTCGTCACGCGCGGCATGATCAACTTCACGCACGACGACGACGAACTGGCCTTCGTGCTGGCCAAGACGATGGCCCACAACATGCTCGGCCACCCGTCCTCGCAACGCAACAGCGCGACGATCGGCAGCATCATCGACAACCTGAAGAGCATCACGCCCGACACGTCGATGCTGATCGGCAGCGGCGGCATCAAGGCCATGCCGGCCGACGCGGACGCCGCCGCCGACCGCCTCGGCATCTACCTGGCTGCGCGCGCCGGCTACGACGTCAAGGACGCGCCCGCGTTCTGGAACCGCCTGGCCGAGAGCTATCCGCCCAGCGTGTTGAACGGCTACAGCGCCAATCATCCGGCGCTGCCGCAGCGCCTGTCCGCGGTGGAAAAAGCGATCGCGGACGTCAAGGCCAAGCGGTCCGCGAAGAAGCCGCTGGTGCCTTGAGCATCGACGCATCCGCGTGATCGACCAGGGCCGCGCTTTTGCGGCCCTTTTTCATGCCCTTCCGGCAGCATTCCCGACCTTTTTGTATCATTACCAATTCCCCTGCCCCGTCGCGCAATTCAAGCGCAAGAAACGGGAAGGCCGGGGAAGCCCCTGCGTCTATCCTCCCGGGAACCATGAACACTGCCAACCTGCTGCGCCTCATCGTGCTTGCCTCCATCTGGGGCGGCTCCTTCCTCTTCATGCGCATCAGCGCGCCGACGCTCGGCCCCGCGGTGCTCATCGAATTCCGCGTGCTGTTCGCGGCGCTGTTCCTCGCCATCGTCGGCGTCGTGCTCAAGAAGCGCCTCGACATGCGCGCGCACTGGAAGCATTACTTCATCCTCGGCTTCTTCAACTCCGCGTTCCCGTTCCTGCTGTTCGCGTTCGCGGCGCGCACCTTGCCGGCGTCCGTGCTGGCCGTGCTGAACGCCACCGCGCCGATGTGGGGCGCGCTGCTCGGCGCCGTGTGGGGACGCCAGGCGATCCGCGCACGCACGGCGCTGGGCCTCGTGCTGGGCACCGTCGGCGTCGCTCTGCTCGTCGGCGTGGGCCCCCCGCCGGGGGAGGGGGATTGGTTATGATTCAAAAAGGTGGGGGATGCTGGCGGGAGGGGATGAAAAAAGGCCCCCAAAACGCCGCCCGGGGGTGGTGAGGGGGAAGCCGGCGCAGTTGAAGAAAAAGGAGACGGCGATTATGCCGGTGCGACCGGTAAAGCGGAGAAAAAATGAGGATGACGATGCGTC
>NZ_JBKYMO010000869.1:0-1462 GCF_047302915.1 Massilia sp. CT11-108
TCGCGCACGAGCGTGACGGCGGGCCACGCCTCGACGCGGGGCACGGCGTCGTCCAGCACGAGCGGCGCCGGGGCGGCATGGGCCACGTTCAGCAGGAACAACACGAACAGCGGCGCGAAGCAACGGAATACGGACATCGTTTATCCTTGATGGGCGGCGGGCTTGAGGCGCCCGGTGAAACGGCGTTCGAGGGCATTGACCCAGCGCGGCGCCTTGTCGTCATTGTGCCAGGCGTGGACGGCGTCGCCGACTTCGCCCAGCAGCGTGTCCGGCAGTTTCAGCGGACGGGTCTCGTCCATCAGCAGCTTGACCGTGAGGTTGTAGCCGAGGATGCGCGTGACGAGGCGCGAGATCGAGAACCCCGGGAACACGAGCCGCGCCATGGCATCGACGCCGCGGATGAAGCCGAACACCAGCACGAACAGGCCGCGCGACAGCAGCGACACGCGTTGATCGAGGCCCAGGTCGCGCGAGGACGCCTTGCCGATCAGGTGGCGGGTGAGGAGCACCGGGAACGGTTTCAGGATGCGCGGCGGCAGGTAGCGCTGGATGTTCGCCATCAGCGCGCCGGCCAGCGCCGGGCGCGGGTCGTCCTTGCGCTGCCGGGTGCGCGTCTCCGCCTGGATGGCGGTGAACATGCGCTCCGCGTCCGCCATCGTGTCCGTCATCTGCTCGCGTTCGATGCCGAGCACGGCGCCCAGCACGTTCCAGGCGTGCATGTACGCTTCCTCGTCACCCTGCTCGAGGCGCAGGCCGAGGCGGCGCAGGCCCTGCAGGAACACATAATTAAACGTCAGCAGCGTGTAGCCCAGTTCTTCCTGGTTGCAGGGCAGGCCGAGGCGGTCGATGTCCCAGCCGTGCGCGTACAGCACTTGCGGCATCGTCTTCGCCTGCGTCAGCAACCGGGGCAGCCGGCGCGGCGCCACGAGGGCCTCGGCCACGTCGCCGCGCAGCACGAGGTGGCGGATCATGGCGTGGATCAGGCGCACCTTGATGGCTTGCGCGACGCCGCCGCCGGACGGCGCCGTCAGGCCCCCGCGCATCATGACGGGGAAGATCATGGCGGCGGTGGCGCGCACGCGGTAGTCCGTGTGCTGTTCGAGTTCGCCGGCCGCATGCAGCACGGCCGCGAGGTCCGGCATGATGTAGCACTGGGGCAGGCTCGCGCAGAACAGCAGCGTGCACGACGCCATGCTCATTTCCATGAACAGCACTTCGGCGCGCGCGATCTTCGCGGCGTCGGCCCAGTCGGGCAGCACGCTGGCCTCGACCACGTACGCTTCGAGCGCGGCGGCCATGTCGGGCGGCAGGCCGGGGCTGGCGCGCCAGCCGTCCAGGTCCCCGTTCAACTGCCAGCGCGCGATCTCCCGGTTCAGGAGGCCGATCGTCGCCATGTCCGGACCGCCGGGCTGGCCGGGGCCGAGGATGCGCGCGATGGTGGCGTCGGCCAGCGGGTCGGCGC
>NZ_JBKYMO010000870.1:0-1461 GCF_047302915.1 Massilia sp. CT11-108
GGCTGGACCTGCCGCTGGCGCGCGCGGCCGAGGCGCATGCCGCGCTGGAGGCAGGGCAGACGAGCGGCGCGGTGCTGCTGCGGCCCCGCTAAAAAAGTGCTTGACCAACCAATAACCGGCTGGTTATGATTTGATTCATAGCCAGCCGGTTATTAATTGCCATGACAGACACCCACGATATTCTTTTCCGGACACTCGGCGACCCCACGCGGCGCGCCATCTTCGAATCGCTGTGCCGCGACGGCGAGCAGACGGTCGGGGCCCTCACGGCCCGGGCCGGCATCTCGCAGCCGGCCGTGTCCAAGCACCTGGGGCTCTTGAAGCAGGCGGGGCTCGTGCGCGACCGGCATGAAGGACGCCAGACGCACTACACCGCCCAGCTGCAGGCATTGGCGCCGCTGGCCGACTGGACGAATCAAATGGCCCGGTTCTGGGAGAGCCGGTTCGATGACCTGGAAGACCTCTTGAAAAGGATGGACCAATGAACGATACCTCGCTCCACACGCGCACCGTCACCGTCGAACGCGAATTCGCGCATCCGCCGGAAAAGCTCTGGCGCGCACTCACGCAGCCGCACCTGATCGAAGCGTGGCTCATGAAGAACGATTTCGTGCCCGCCCTGCATCACCGCTTCAAGCTCAGCGCCGACTGGGGCGCCGTCGACTGCGAGGTGCTGGAGATCGAACCGAACCGCTCGCTGTCGTACACGTGGGCCGCGATGGGCCTGGACAGCGTCGTCACCTGGACCCTGACCCCGGCCGGCGCGGGCACGCACCTGAAAATGGAGCAGACCGGCTTCCAGCCCGGCCAGGATGCGGCCTACAATGGTGCGAAGTACGGCTGGAACAAATTCACGGCCGCCCTCGACGAGGTGCTGGCGAAGCTCGACGACTGAACCAAAGGAGGCGACATGAAGCAGGAGAATGCATCCACGGACCTGGCGGCGTCCGCACTGATCGACCGCCGCATCGCCGACCTGGGCGACTGGCGCGGCGCGGCGCTGGCCCGGGTGCGCGCGCTGATCCACGAAGCGGTGCCCGGCGTCGTGGAAGAATGGAAGTGGATGGGGACGCCCGTATGGTCCAGCGGCGGCATTCTCTGCACGGGCGAGTCGTACAAGTCGCACGTGAAGCTGACCTTCCTGAAGGGCGCGTCGCTGGACGACCCGTCCGGCCTGTTCAACTCGAGCCTGGACGGCAACGCCCGACGCGCCATCGACATCCACGAAGGCGACGAGCTGGACCCGGCCGCATTCCGTGCGCTCATCCGCGCCGCGGCGGCGCTCAACGCCGCCAAAGCAAAACCGAAGCGCGCAAAAGTTGCCTGAAACCGGGGTCAGAGCCCGGCTTTTGGAAATGTCGTCCGGGACATTACCTAAATTCGGGCTCTGACCCTGAGCCTTCCCCTCAAATTTTGCTCAGATGTCATAGGTAAGCATCATGGAAGTCAGCTCTGACGATG
>NZ_JBKYMO010000871.1:0-1448 GCF_047302915.1 Massilia sp. CT11-108
TTCATGCTGGCCGGCGTGCAGCCGGGCGACGTCGTGCTGGCCGTGAACGGCAAGCCGGTGGCGTCGGTGGCCCAGGTGCGCGACGTGGTGAAGAAGTCCGCCAAGTCGGTGGCCTTGCTGGTTCAGCGCGGGGATGAGAAGATCTTCATCCCGGTGCCGATCAGCTGATGGATCGTGAAGTCTGATATCGGCACTGGTTTCTGAGAATCGGGGGATTGGATGCGGCTGCTGCTGGTGGAAGACGATACGATGATCGGCGAAGTAGTGCTCGACCTGCTGAGGGCCGAGCACTACGCCGTCGACTGGGTCAAGGATGGCGAGATGGCCGACACGGCCCTCATGCAGAACCAGAACTACGACCTCGTCGTGCTCGACCTGGGCCTGCCCCGCAAGGACGGGCTCGAGGTCTTGCGTGCGATGCGCGCCCGCAAGGACCGCACGCCGGTGCTGGTCGCCACGGCGCGCGACGCCGTCTCCCAGCGTATCGCCGGGCTCGATGCCGGCGCGGACGACTACGTCCTCAAACCCTACGATCTCGACGAACTGCTGGCGCGCATCCGCGCGCTGCTGCGGCGCGCCGCCGGGCGCGCCGAACCCATTTTCGAGTACAAGAACATCGCCGTGAATCCCGCCACGCGCGAAGTGCTGGTCGACGGCCAGCCGGTCGTGCTGTCGGCGCGCGAATGGGCCGTGCTGGAAGCGCTCGTCGCGCGTCCCGGCGCCGTGCTGTCGCGCGCCCAGCTCGAGGAAAAGCTGTACAGCTGGCGCGACGAAGTATCCAGCAATGCGGTCGAGGTCTATATCCACGGCCTGCGCAAGAAGCTGGGCAGCGACTTGATCCAGAACGTGCGCGGCGTGGGCTACATGGTCCCGAAGGTGTGAAGGCTTCCTTATGAAAGTCCGGGTCACGCATTCCCTGCGCGGGCGACTGCTGTGGTTCCTGCTGGCGGCGATCACCATCGCGGCCGTCGCGCAGGCGTCCATCGCGTATCGCACCGCCCTCAACGACGCCGACCAGATCTTCGACTACCACATGCAGCAGATGGCGCTGTCGCTGCGTTCGCGCGTGCCGCTGACGAGCACCGAGAACGCCGACGCCGACACCCCGATCAGCGGCAACGACGACCTCGTCGTGCAGGTGTGGTCGCCGGACGGTGTGCGCGTGTTCCGCAGCGCGTCGCACGCGCACCTGCCGCAGCGCGCCGTGCTGGGCTTTTCCAACGTGCGCGCGAACGGCACGACGTACCGCATCTTTTCGATCCAGACCGATAACCAGACCGTGCAGGTCGCGCAGGATCTCGCCGTGCGCCGCAGCATGGCCAGCAATCTCGCGCTGCGCACGCTGGGTCCGATCGCCGTCATGATGCCGATCCTGATGCTGGTCGTGTGGTGGGTCGTCAGCGGCTCGCTGGAACCTGTCGCGCGCGTGCGCAAGCAGGTGGCGTCGC
>NZ_JBKYMO010000872.1:0-1445 GCF_047302915.1 Massilia sp. CT11-108
CCGCCATCCACAGCCAGCGCAACCTGGACGCACGCGGCGTCAGGCAGCACAGCAGGATCAGCAGGGGCAACGTCGAGGTCTGCGTATGGTTGAAAAAACGGATGTTGCTGAAGTTGGTCGTGAAGTCGTCCCGGGCCAGCGGGATACCGAGGCTGAGGCCGCCGACATACGCGACGATGAACAGGAAGACATAAAACGCGCACATACCGCCCAGGCAGCGGAGGACGAGCAGGAGGGCCGGTTGTCCGTTGCGCGCGATCTCGGCCGCGGCCATGGCGGCCAGCACGTAGAGCAAAAACAGGTTCGCGACTTCGAAGGCGGCAAAGCGCGGCGAGAAGGCCGCCGCGGTGCTCAGGATGCCGAGCAGGAAGAACGCAGCCAGCGCCATGCCGGGGCGTCCGGAAAACAGGCTGGAGAGGGTCTTGCGCTCGACGAGGGCGATGCTGCCGCCCAGCAGCACGGTGCCGATCTGGACGAGGCGCTGGTGATCGTGGCCGGCCACCACCATGAAATTGGCCAACAGCGCCAGGCACAGCAGCGCCGTGAAGCGCATCCGCAACAGCGCCGATGGATGGGTTCCCGTCGTAAGCACGCTAGACCTCGTTCGATCCGGTAATAAAAAAAGCCGCCCAGCTTACACTGGGCGGCTCCTTGACGCTATGTCCGTTGAGTCAGGACAGATTAGCTGCCGGTGCAAGTCGTGCCGGCGACTTTCGCCTTGTCGGCAGCGTCGGCGATGTCGCTTGCGCAGGACCAGGTGCCATCCGTGCCGCGGGTCAGGGTGATCTTCGAATCTTTCACGACAGCCGGGCCACCGACGATCGTGCAAACCAGGCCACCACCGGTCGTGTCCTTCAGCTCCATCGCGCAGTTGGTCGTCGAAGCTTGCAGGCCGACTTCAGTAAGGTCCGCCGGGGCCGTGCCGTCGTTCATCTTGACGTCGAAACCGGTCTTACCAGCCGACACTTCAGCCAGCGCAGCCGTGAACTTCGACTTGGCAACATAGTTCTGGTAAGCCGGAATGGCCACGGCGGCCAGGATACCGATAATCGCGACAACGATCATCAGTTCGATCAGGGTGAAGCCGGCTTGGGCTTTCTTGACGATTTTCGGTGCTTTCATGATGTCTCTCCAGGTGGGGCACTGCAAAATTAAGGGGTACTGCGTATCTGGTTACTGCCTGCTTCTGCCCTTACACTATGCAATGGGCGTGCCAGCTCGTTTCCGTACGGAATCGTTAGCACAGTGCCATCGAATTGTGGGTTTTCGCGTATTTTTTGCATTGCCGCATGACAATTTTTGTCACGCCGGCATGGCGAAAATTGTCACCCCGACCGTTTTTGTTGAGTTACGACAAAAATTGTCAGCAATCGGCATAGGGGCGGCCAGTTGTCTGGCCGGTCCCCTGCCACACCACCCGGCGTGCGGGTCCGCACCGGGCGGTT
>NZ_JBKYMO010000873.1:0-1441 GCF_047302915.1 Massilia sp. CT11-108
CCCGTAAAGACGGCCGCCTTCTTCGCCGCGGGCTTCGCGGCCGTCTTTACGGGCGTCTTCGCCGCCGTCGTCCTCGCCATGGGACCTCCATCTTCAAACAAGCCAAACAATATATATCATTTAGCCGTTTTCCGGAAGATCAGGCCTCGGACTCCGCGTCGCGGAACTCCTCCGCGATCGCCGCGAACTGCCCTTCGATCTCGAAGAACGCATCCAGCACGTCCGGATCGAAATGCGTGCCGCGGCCCTTGCGCATCACCTCCAGCGCCTGCTGGTGCGTGAACGCGGGCTTGTACACGCGGCGCGAGATCAGCGCGTCGTACACGTCGGCCACGGCCATCAGGCGCGCCGACAGCGGGATCTGCTCGCCCGCCAGGCGGTCCGGATAGCCGGAGCCGTCCCACTTCTCCTGGTGCGAGTGGGCGATCTCGCGTGCGAACATCAGGAAGCCGTTGGTCCCGCCGATGTGCTTCTCGACGAGCATGATGGTGTCGCGCCCGTACACGGCGTGCAGCTTCATGACCTCGAATTCCTCCCGGTCGAGCACACCGGGTTTCAGCAGGATGCGATCGGGGATGCCGACCTTGCCGATGTCGTGCAGCGGCACGGAGCGGTACAGGAGCTCGATGTTCTCGTCCGTGAGGTCCGTCGCGAAGCGCGGATGGTGCTGCAGGTGCCGCGCGAGCGCGCGCACGTAGTGCTGCGTGCGGCGGATGTGGTGGTCGCCCTTGGTCACGGCCGCGTTGTCGCGCGTCTCGGCCAGCGTGCCCATGGCCATGATGATCGCTTCCTGCATCAGCGCCAGCTGTGCCGTGCGGTCCTGCACGAGCTTTTCCAGGTTCTCGTTGTGCGCCTGCAGCTGGCGGCGCGCATCGAGCAGCGTCAGTTGCGTGGCCACGCGGGCGAACAGGATCGGGGGGCTGATCGGCTTGGCGATGTAGTCGACGGCGCCCAGCGACAGGCCCATCGCCTCGTCCTCGACCTGGTTCTTCGCGGTCAGGAAGATCACGGGGATGTCGGCCGTGACCGGGTTCGCTTTCAGCTGGCGGCACGTCTCGTAGCCGTCCAGGCCGGGCATCATCACGTCGAGCAGGATCAGGTCCAGGCCGGGCGTGGACTGGGCGATCTGCAGCGCCAGGCTGCCGTTGTTGGCGACCTTCGTGTTGTAGCGGTCCTTGAGCAGGCGCGACAACAGCATGATGTTGTCGGGCGTGTCGTCGACGATCAGGATCGTCGGCTTGTCCTTGTTGCTCGTGCTCGTCTTTTCGGTGGTGACAATGTTCATCAGGTTTCCGCGGTATCGGGGCGGGTTGCGGCGGGCAACTGCTGGCGCGCCTCTTCGAATTCGTAACGGGACAGGTGCTGCTCCAGCCGCGCCATGTGCTCGGCGTCGAGCACGCCGGCCAGGCGCGTGCGCACCGTCTCGAAGTAGTCAATGGCA
>NZ_JBKYMO010000874.1:0-1441 GCF_047302915.1 Massilia sp. CT11-108
CCGGGGCAGGTCGCCTCCGTGTGCGTGCTGGCGGGCGAGGCGTGGGTGGCGCGGCGTGCCCTGCAGCGGGCGCGTGCGCGGCTCGGGGCGGGGCTGGGGTGTCATTGTTCGCCGTCCTCTTTGCCGCCATCTTCCTTGTTGTAATCCGGCAGCGGCCCTTCCTTGCCCTCGTCGAGCAGCGAGCGGCGGCGGCCCAGGTAGGCGTCGCGCACGAACAGATAGCGGTCGAGCGCGGCCTGCTCCAGCAGATTGGTCGCGTTCAGGTAACGGGCCCGCGTGCTGACGAAGTCGACGCCCCACAGCGTGTTGCGCGAGGCCGGCTTCGCGTAGGTGATGGGCGAGGCGTACTGGTCGACGCCGAAGCCCGCCGCGTCGCGGAACGTGCTCGGACCGAACAGGGGCAGCACGAGATAGGGGCCGGCCGGCACCCCGTAGTGGCCCAGCGTGAGGCCGAAGTCCTGGTTGCGCTTGGCGATGCCGGCAGGCGTGGCGATGTCGAGCACGCCCAGCAGACCGAACGTGGAATTCACAGCGACGCGCATCAGGTCGTTCATGCCGTCCATCAGGCGCAGCTGGGCGAAATCGTTGAGCATCACGGGGACATCGCCCAGGTTGGAAAAGAAATTGTCCACACCGGTGCGGACGAAGCGCGGCACGGTGCGGTTGTACGTGCGCGCGACCGGTTGCGCGATGTGGCGGTCGAGCGTGTCGTTGAAGCGGAACGTGGCGCGGTTGAGCGGTTCCAGCGGATCGGCCGGATCGCGCCCGGGGCCCGTGGCGCAGCCGGACAGGAGCGCGAGGGGCGTGAGCAGCAGGGCGGCAACGATCCGCCGCGGCGGCGGGTGGGTCATGGCGGACCTCGTTCGGCAGGTGCCGGGGCACGGGGCTGCCCCAGCAGGACGGGCTGGAAGAACACGGCGCCGATCAGGGTGCAGACCAGTGCCAGCACCAGCAGCTTGCCCATGCTCGCGGTGCCGGGATGGTGCGACAGCCACAGGCTGCCGAACGCGGTGCCGGTGGTCGCCGCGCTCAGGACGATGGCTTGCGTCAGCGGATGCTCCAGCCGGGCCGGCTGCCCGGCGCGCCACGCCATGATGTAATAGATTTTGAAAGCGACGCCGACGCCCAGCAGCAGCGGCAGCGCGATGATGTTCGCGAAATTCAGGTGGATGCGCAGCAGCACGCAGGCCTCCAGCGTGACAAGGCTCGACACGAGCAGCGGCACCATCGTCAGCAGCACATCGCCCACGCGCCGGAACGCGATCCACAACAGCAGCGCGATGGTCGCGATGGCCAGCAGCGCCGCCTGCACGAACGCGGCGATGATCAGGTCGGCCGCGTGGCGCACGGAGATCGGGCCGCCGGCCGCATCCGGTGCGATGCGCAGGACGGCATCGGCAAAGCGGCCCAGCCGGCTGTCGTCGCCGAGGCTCGTCCCCGT
>NZ_JBKYMO010000875.1:0-1439 GCF_047302915.1 Massilia sp. CT11-108
CCGCCACGCTGTGCGGCTCCAGCCAGCCCGTGAACCATACCGTCGCCAGCGATCCGTCGCCCACCGGCGCCGTCTTCGCCAGCCGCTCGGAAGCGACGGGCGGCGAGCATGCGGCGCCCGTCGCTGCCGCCGTCCTGGGGGCGCTGGCCGATCGTATGCAAATCAAGGGGGCGAAATAGGGGGTATTTCCCACTCATCTGCGCGCCTACGAGATGTGGTTCTGTGGCATGATCTATTACGGTCCTGCTATTAGTGGCCGAACATCGAAGAGGATTTATGCGTTTGCCGGGAACCCGGTACCAGGAACCGGGCTGGGAAGAAGTGCGCAAGTTGCTGGGACAGTGCTCGCTCGCCGCGCTGCGCGGTCTCGATGCCGCACATCCGGACCTGGAGGCTCGGTTGGAGCATTACGTGGAGCGCATGACGGACCAGCTCCTGGCCCAGCGCCACAGCGCCCGCGCCCGGGCGGCCGGCAACGGCTACGGCGACACCGTCCACGAGCTGGCGGTGACGCTCGTCGTCGAGCTGCGCGCCCGTCCGGCCGACTGGGACGCCCTGTGCGCCGCGCTGGCGGACGGTCCCTCCGGCGACGCACTCCTGCGCAAGAAGGTGAACGACATGTACGCCGTGCTGCGCGACCGGGTCGATGCCGACAACTACCAGGCCGCCTGCGGCCGTCCGTGCAGCCCGAATCGTATGTACGCTTACCGGATGCTGGACACCGCCTACCACGACGTGGCCCGCCTGTTCGCCAACTGGCGCGCGCACGGGGCGCAGGGCGGCGCAATCCTCGGCCGCGAGATCGCGGACGGCGCCGACCCCATCGAAGTGCGCCAGCTGCGCACGATCCACGACTGCCGCGCGGAGTGGATCCTGCGCTGGAGCGCATCGATGGAGGACTTCGGCGGCGGTCCCGGCCCGCTGCACACGCGCTCCAAGCGCTTCGCGAGCCTGAAGACGAGCCCGGACCGCATCGCCGCCATGCTGCGCGAGATCGGCGATTACGAACAGCTCTCGGCCAACCGCGACGAGGACTGGCTGCAGGACCTGGACGACGCGTCGGTCTGGGTGGAAGATTACTGGCGCGTGCTGCAGGAATCGGAAAGCGCGGCGGCGCCTGGCCCCGATCGGATCCTGGAAGCGCAGCAGGATGCGCTCGACGCCGCGGCACCGGAACCGGATCCAGTGCCGGAGGAAGCCGACCCGCGCCTCGAGACGCTCGCGCTGAGCGTTTCACTGCCCCCCGGCTATGTGGCGCAAGCGGTGCCGGACGGTCTGCTGGCGGCGGAGGGCCTGCCGGTGGGACTGGCCGTGTACGCGAAGCTGCTGGGCCCCGACGACGCGGGCGAACCCGCCCCGGGGTGGTTTAAAAAAATACCGGCCCCCCCGGCCGGGCGAACAGGGGGGTGGGGGGGGGTGGGGGGGGAAAAAAAGGGGGG
>NZ_JBKYMO010000876.1:0-1438 GCF_047302915.1 Massilia sp. CT11-108
GAGGCGGCCGATGCGCTCGGGCCGGACCTGCGCCCCGTCGAGCTGCCGGAACGCGGCCCGTCGGAAGTGTTGCGCTCGGCGCGCGCGTTCAACGCCATGCAAAAGCGCATCGCCGCGTACGTCGACGAGCGCGTGCGCATCCTGGCCGCCATCTCGCACGACCTGCAGACGCCGATCACGCGCATGCGCCTGCGCGTGGACATGATGGACGACGAAGCCCAGCAGCCGCGCCTGCGTGCCGACCTGGAAGAGCTGCAAGGCCTCGTCAAGGACGGCATCGGCTACGCGCGCGCGATGCACGGCGAACGCGAGCCGGCGCGCGCCATCGACCTCGACGCCCAGCTCGACAGCCTCGTGCTGGATTACCGCGACGCGGGCAGCGCCGTGAACCTCGAAGGCCGCATCGGTGCACCGGTGCACACGCGTCCGAAAGCGCTGCGGCGGATCATCGGCAACCTCGTCGACAACGCGTTGCGCTACGGCGGCGGGGCCGACATCGTCGTCGGGCGCGACAGCCAGGGCGCAGTCCTCATCCGCGTGCTGGACAACGGTCCCGGCATCCCCGCCGGGCAGCTGGAAGCCGTGTTCGAGCCGTTCTTCCGGCTGGAGGCATCGCGCAACCGCGACACGGGCGGCACCGGGCTCGGCCTGGCGATCGCGCGCCAGCTCGCGGGGAGTCTCGGCGGGACGCTCACCTTGCACAACCGGCCGGAGGGCGGGCTGGAGGCGCGGCTGACCCTGCCGTGACCTGCACGATTGGCGGATTTCAAGTACGATAATCGTTATCGCGATAATTTTCTAGATAATCATGCCTGACGATAAAGACGCCCGCGCCCAAGCTGCCCGCATGGCGGACTTCATGTGCTTTGCCATCTACTCGACCAATCTGGCTTACTCGCGCGTGTACAAGCCCGTGCTGGACGCGCTGGGCCTCACCTATCCGCAATACCTGGCGATCATCGCGCTATGGGAACAGGACCGGCAGACGGTCAAGGCCTTGAGCGAAAAGCTGTTCCTCGAACCGAGCACGGTAACGCCGATGCTCAAGCGGCTGGAAGCGATGGGCTATGTGCGCCGCGAGCGCGACAAGGAAGACGAGCGCAACGTCCGCATCTCGCTCACGGACGCGGGCCGCGCGCTGCGCGAGAAGGGACTTGGATTCGGCAAGCAGACGGTCGCCGCGTCCGGCCTCGGTCCGGAAGAATTCCCGCAGCTGCAGAAGGCCATCGTGCAATTGCGCGACAACCTGATCGACGCGGCGGGCAGGACGGACAGCTGACGCTCAGACTTCCGCGACGGGCGCCGCGCGCGCTTTCAGTGCGGCGATGACGAAATCGACCGTCGCACCGAGCTGCGCGGCGTCGGCGCCTGCCTTCGCGCTGATGCGCATGCCGCGGACGGCCGTGTGGATGAAGTGCGCGGCCGGGCTCGATCCGGC
>NZ_JBKYMO010000877.1:0-1432 GCF_047302915.1 Massilia sp. CT11-108
GTGCCGAACGCGGGCGTCTCGTCGCCCAGCTTGGCGCGCGTGGACGCGATCGCGGCCGCGAACGACACCGCGTCGATGCGCCCGCCGCTGAAGAACGTCAGCGCCAGGCGCGACGTGCCCAGGCCCAGCGACGCCACCTTCTGCACGTGGCGCCCGGTGCCCAGCGCAAGCTGCGTCGAGCCGCCGCCGATACCCAGCACCAGGGTACGCGTGTCGGGGTCGTGCGCCGCGCCGTCGGCCACGCCGAGATACGTCAGGACGGCCTCCTGCTCGCCGGTCAGCACGTGCACCGGATGGCCGAGCAGTTGCTGCGCGGCCGGCAGGAACAGGTGGCTGTTGCGGGCCATGCGCAGGGTCGACGTGGCGACCACGCGCACGGCGGCCAGCGCATGGTCGGACAGGCGTGCGCGGATCGTGCGCAGGCAGTCGAAGGCGCTGTCCATCGCCTCGGGGCTCAGACAGCCCTGCGCGTCCAGCGCGGCGGCCAGCCGCAGCGGCGCATGAAAACTGTCGAGGGGACGCAGCGCGCCGTCCTCGACGGTGCCGACGAGCAGGCGGAAACTGTCCGAGCCAAGGACGAGTGCGGCGTGAATGGGAGGTGTGGTGCTCATGCAGACTCCGAAGTCGAAAACGGCGCCACGATAGCGGGGCTGGATGACGGATCGATGACAGGAGCATCGTTGATCACATCATCATAAGCCATGCGCGCCAGAGACGCCATGGCGGACACGGCGGTTTGTACGCGCCCCTGCGCGGGGGCGTTCATTCTTCCTCGACGGGCGCCAGCACCGACGCCGCCACTTCGACCCGGTTGCGCCCGGCCTTCTTGGCCACCCGCAACGCCTCGTCGGCACGGGCCAGCAAGGTGACGGTGCTGTCGTCGGGGCGGATCGTCGTGACGCCGAAGCTGGCCGTCAATGAAATCATCGCGCGCTCGGTCTTGACGCGCTCCGCTTCGATCGCGGCGCGCATGCGCTCGGCGACCATCGCCGCATCGTCCAGGCTCGTGCGCGGCAGCAGGATCGCGAATTCCACGCCCACCAGGCGGCCCAGCAGGTCGCTGTCGCGCAACTGGCGCTTGCACGTATTGATCAGGTGCGCGAGCACGACGTCGCCGGCCGGGTGGCCGTAGCCGTCATTGATGCGCTTGAACTGGTCGAGGTCGAACACGACGAGCGCGGTCGGCTGGCCGGGACGGCGCGCCAGCGCCATCCAGGGGGCCAGGGCCTGGAAGAAGCCGCGCCGGTTCGGCACGTCGGTGAGCGGGTCGTTGATTTCCAGGCGCGCCAGCTCGGCCTGTTCGCGCTCGCGGCCCAGCAGCAGCCAGCCGAAGCCGCCGACGAGGGCCAGCAGATACAGGGCGCCCGAGTGCAGCTGGCGCAGGATATCGCTCGTCATCCAGCCCCAGCCCGCGGGCGCCAGCAGCACGAGC
>NZ_JBKYMO010000878.1:0-1429 GCF_047302915.1 Massilia sp. CT11-108
CGCGGCCGGAATGTGCTCGCCCTTCATGACAAGGGTCAGCGGCCCGATGCGGGCATTGTCCCCGACCTTCGCGCTGTACAGCACGGCGCTGCGCGGGCCCAGGTACACCTTGCTGCCGATGTCGACGTGATCGATCTTCATCACCCGGTCTTCGAACAAATGGGTCTGCGGACAGGACAGCGCGTTCAGCTCGCTATGGTCGCCGATCGTCACGCAGTCGAATTCCGTGATGTCCGTCGTGTCCATGTAGACGCCGCGGCCGATGCGGCAGCCGAGCAGGCCGAACGCGACCGGCAGCCAGGGCGTGCCGCGCAGGTAGCGCATGAAGTTGGGCACGGCGATGCCTTCGTACATGTTCGTGACGCCTTCGGACAGCCAGACGAACGGCGTCCACATCGGCTCGGCCCGCTTCTTGTAGCGGCCCAGCAGCAGCCATTTGAACGCGAGCACGAACAGATAGTTGCCGATGCCGTAGGCGAGGCTGATCAGGGCGAGGTCCCAGATCACTTCGCCCCAGCGGCCGGCCCCGGCGATCGGCATCAGGTCCAGCACGACCGTGTAGCCGACGGCGATGACGACCGCGTGCGGCGCGACGATGCGGAACGCTTCCACGAGCGCGCGGCCCAGGCGGCGCGCCGGCGACGGGCGGTAGGTCAGGTGTTCCGGGTAGCCGCTGACCTGTTCGCGCGCGGGCAGGTGGATCGGCGGCGAGCCGAGCCACGTGTCGCCGCCCGTCATACGCTCGTTCGCGGGCGCATGCGTGTGCACGCCCACAAGGACGCCTTCCGGCAGCACGGTGCCGTCCGGGATGTAGCTGCCGTTGCCGACGAAGCTGCGGTTCGAGACGACCGTCGCTTCCATCGTCATCCAGCCGCCGTCGATCTGCTCGTCGCCCAGCATGACGGCGTCGGCGATGAAGGTCTCGTCGCCCAGCGTCAGCATGTCGGGGACGACGCCCAGCGCCGTCGAGATCTCGGCGTCGCGGCCGACCTTCGCGCCCAGCAGGCGGTACCAGAACGGCGCGAACACGGTCGCGTAGATGCCGTGCAGGACGTTCAAACTCGATTCCTGGATATGGCTCACGAGCCATTTCTTACAGTACGCGTTGCTGTGCACGGCCGAGCGCCCCGGCATCATGCGGGGCAGGAAGCCCCAGCGGATGGCGGCCGACACGAGCATCGTCAGCGCGATCAGCACGGCGGACGCGGGCAGTGCCAGCACGAAGTAGCGCAGCAGCTGGCCCTGGATCGAGTTCTGCGCGAGGATCGGCAGGGTGCCCCGTTCGTCGAACCAGTCGATCAGCACGAAGCTGGGGAACACGGGCATGAAGAACAGCGTGGCGACGAGCAGCATGCCGAACACGAAGAACAGGGCTTCGCCGGCGAGGCGGGCACGGCTGACGCGCGGGCGCGGCGGCAGGGTCGACGGG
>NZ_JBKYMO010000879.1:0-1427 GCF_047302915.1 Massilia sp. CT11-108
CAAGCAGGTTCGTTAGGTACGGTCGTTCGATTCATCTGCGCGCTCAAGTGTGCCGCCGGCGCGAATTGGGCCGCGGCTGAACCAGTATCGCGGCCTTGTAGGACAATCCCCTCATACGAAAGGATGATCGATGCGGGTCTTGAATGAATGGCGAGCATCGCGGCCTCAGGCGGGGAAGGGCCGCCCGAGCAGCGGCAGGTCGTGGCGGCGCGCGCCGGTCGCGTTGGCCAGCCCGTTCGCGAGCGCGGCCGCCATCGGGCCCTGCGCGGCTTCCGCGACACCCAGGAAGGGCAGGCCGGGCTGGTCCAGCAGGTCGACGTCGATCCGCTCCGGCACCCCGGAAAAGCGCAGGATGGGGTAGGTGCTCCAGTCCATGCTGGCGATGCCGTCCGGGCCGTAGCGCAGCTGTTCGTGCAGGGTCCAGCTGGCGGCCTGGATGATGCCGCCTTCGAGCTGGTTGCGCGCGCCGTCCGGATTCACGACCTGGCCGCAGTCGGCGGCGCACGCCACGCGGACGATGCGCACGGTGTTCTTGTCCTTGTCGACCGCGAGTTCCAGCGCGATCGCGACGTAGGCCATGATGTTCTTGTACTGGCCTAACGCTAAGCCGTAGCGGTGTCCCGGCGCCGGCTTCGACTTGCCCCAGCCTAAGCGCGCGGCCGCCTTTTCGATGACGGCGCGGGCGCGCGGCTCGTTCCCCAGATGGTCGAGGCGCAGGCGCACGGGGTCGGCGCCGGCCAGCTGCGCCAGCTGGTCCATCGTCCCTTCGATCGTCGTGATGTTGATGTGCGCCCCGAGCGAGCGCATCGCGGAGCTGCGCAGCGGCGTCACCGGCAGAAAATGGTTCACGACGCGCGCGTTGGGGATCGCGTACAACGGCAGCGCGTTGCGGTCGCCGCCGCCTTCCGGCATCGGCATCGGCTGCGACGGCGACGGCGCAATCGGCTGCGCCAGCAGCCACGCGGGGACCAGCTTGCCCGCGTTGCCGGGCCGTTCGTTGTGCGAACCGCTCCACAGCGCGTAATCCCAGTGCGAGATGCGGCCCTGCGCGTCGAGCGCCGCGCGCACGGTCGTCACCATCGCGGGGGCATACGGCTCCCACAGGTTTTCCTGGTCGCGCATCAACTGCACGCGCACGGGCACGCCGGGCACGGCGCGCGCCAGCAGCGCCGCATCGGCCGCCACGTCGTCGGCGCCGTTCTGGCCATAGCAGCCCGACCCCTCCGTGTGGATGCAGCGGACTTTATCGAGCGGCATGCCGGTGAGTTCGGCCAGCGCGGCCCGGAGGGGATACACGCCCTGCGTGTGCGTCCAGACGGTCAGCATGTCCCCGTCCAGCCGGGCGACGGCGCACGACGGGCCGATCGAGCCGTGCATGACGTACTGCTTCGTGTAGCGGACGGAGATACCGGGGCCGGCCGCGGGCG
>NZ_JBKYMO010000880.1:0-1424 GCF_047302915.1 Massilia sp. CT11-108
GGGCGTGTCCGGCGCGGCGGCGGGGAGGGGCGGCAGCCAGCCGCCGCCGATGCGCTGGATGCTCATACGAACATGACCTCCCACAGGCTGCGCGCGAAGCTCAGCACCGCCATGCCGCCCCATGGCGCGCTGACCATGATGGCGACGGTGACGATCACCAGTTTCACGCTTTGCGAAATGCTGGAATCCTGCAGCGACGTGATCGCCTGCAGGAAGGCGACGACGAGGCCCGTGAGTGCGGCCACGGCGACGGCCGGCAGGGACACCATCAGGCACAGCTTCAGCGCCTGGGCGGTCAGGTGGGTGAGGTTATCGTATTCCATGACGTCACTTGTAGGTGGAGATCAGGCCGTGGACCAGCATCGACCAGCCATCGAGCGAGACGAACAGCAGCAGCTTGAACGGAATCGCCACGTTCGTCGGACTGACCTGCGACAGGCCGAGCGCCATCAGCACGTTCGCGACGACGAGGTCGATCACGATGAACGACAGGTACAGCAGGAAACCGATCTTGAAGGCGGCCGTGAGTTCGCTCAGGATGAACGCCGGCGCCAGCACGATCAGGTCGTCTTCCTTGAGTTCGGCCGCGCGCCCGGGCGGCCAGATCTGGCGCGCCGAGCGCAGGAAGAAGGCCTTCTCGCGCTCCGTCGCATGGGCCTTCAGGAAGGCCCGGAAGGGCTCGCGCCCGGCGTCGAGCAGCGGCATGACCTGGGCCCCGGCCGCCGTTTCGCCCGGCAGGTGCGCGCGGTGCATGGCGTCCATGCCGACCGGCGCCATCACGAAGCACGTCACGATCAGGGCGACGCCGTTCAGGACCGAGTTGGGCGGCACGCCCTGCAGCCCGAGCGCGTTGCGCAGGAGGCCCAGCACCACCACGATCTTGGTGTAGGACGTGACCACCATCGCCACGAACGGCAGGACCGCCAGCGCGAGCGCGGCGACCAGCAGCGAACCGACGTCAGGCGCGGCGTTCATCGGCGTTCGCGATTCGGCGGATGTGCAGGCCGAGCTGGTCGCCGATGGCGACGAGCTCCCCGAAGGCCAGGGTCTGGCCGTGCGCCACGAGCCGGATGTCGGCGTCGGCCAGCGCGACCGGCAACGTGAGGATATAGCCCGGCTGCAGGGCGGCGATCTGCCCGATCGGCAGGTTCACCGTCACCACTTCGATGTGGACCGGCAGTTCGACGTCGCTGACGTCGAGCGGGGAGGAGGCGGCATCCGGCGCGGCGCGCAGGGACAGGTCGGGATCGTGGTTCATGGCGTAGGGACTGCTCTCCAGGATGACGTTGCGGGAATCGATGCGCGCGTGCGCATGGACGGCGTGACCGTTGGCGGCGCCCCACAGCAGGGTCGCCTGGCCGAGCGTCGCGTGCGGCGCGAAGCCCGGGGCCGCTGGCCACCCGAGCAGCACGTCGCCCGGACGC
>NZ_JBKYMO010000881.1:0-1421 GCF_047302915.1 Massilia sp. CT11-108
TGCCCCGCCCGCCCCGCTCGACACGGACGATGCGGCTGCGCTCGTCATAGCGGTAGCGCACCGTGCGGCCGGCCGGGTCGGTCAGTTCGAGCAGGTTGTCGTTCTCGTCCAGACGACGTGTCGTGACGCCGCCCGCCGCATCCACCTGCGCGACCAGGCGCCCGCGCGCGTCGAACCTGTAGTGCTGCACGCGGCCCAGCTGGTCGGTGACGACCGTTTCCTTGTCGAGATAGCGGAATGCCCACCACTGCCCCGTGTTGGTCCAGTTGCGCAATACCTTCCCATCCGGCCCTTCGACGTCGTACTCATAGCGCGACACGAGGCCGTCCGGCTGGCCGTGTTCCACCATCACATGGTTGCGGTAGCCGAACTCGCGCACGGCATCGCCCGCGCGGTTGCGCACGCGCCGCAGGTCGCCCGCGCCGTCATACTCGTAGGACACCAGCGTATGCGCGCTGCCTTCCGGTTCCGCGGGCATCAGCGTCACGCCCAGCAGGCGCATGCCGCCCGCGACGCGTCCGAACTCGAGGGCCAGGCTGTGCCCCGCGCTGTCGTCGATGCGTGCGGGCAGGCGGCGGGCGTCGTACGTGACGCGGATGTGGTTGTCGTTGGCGTCCTGCCAGCCCGTCAGCCGGGCGATACCGTCGCCGTACAGCACGGCGAATTGCGTGCGCAGGCCATTGTTGTCGACCAGCTCGAACGTCGTATCTCCCGTGCGCGCCAGCGTGATCTGTTCGGACGGCGAATGGATCGCGTCACCGACCCGCGGCAGCGAGAACGTGATGCCGCGGTCGAACGCGTCCAGCACGACGACCTCGTCGGCGCTGAGTTGCAGGCTGTCGCTGATGGGCAGCGCCCAGCCCTGGCCCAGCCAGCCGGCGCGGTGCAGCGCCGAGCTGTAGGTGCGCTGCCAGACCAGCGGCAGCGGCGCGGGTAACGCGAAGTCGAGGTCCAGGTCGCCGAGGAGGATCTTGTCGCCCGTGATCGGGTTGACGGGCTGGCCGACGAGGTTGCACGGCGGCTTGCTGGTGGCGATGCCGCGCTTGACCTCCGATGGCTTCTCGGCCGGTTTCTGCGCCTCCACCGGTTCCCTCGCGACGCCCTTGCCCGCGCCGGCTTCGGCCTGTCCCTGTGCCGACGCGAGCCTGGGCTGCAGGTTCGGATGCGCCATCAGCTTGTCGCGGTTCTGGCCGACCCATTCCGCGAACTTCGGCCCCAGCCGGCTCTGCGACAGGTTGCGCACGAGGAGCGAACTTTGCACCTGGCCGCGCGACAGGTACAGCACCAGCGCCGTCAGGATTGCCTTCACGAGCAGCATCTGCCCTTGCGCGAACGATTCCGTCGCCTCGCGCAGCATCGTCGTGCGCCGGGCGGTCGCGTCCGCCGGCAGGTCTCCGGCGTGCCAGGCGGTCGCGAAACCG
>NZ_JBKYMO010000882.1:0-1415 GCF_047302915.1 Massilia sp. CT11-108
GCGCCTCGATGCGCGCGATGGCAGCCTCCAGCAGCTCGGCGGGCGCGATGTCGCCCGTGCGGATCAGCGCCGCCTGCCCCGTCGCGTCCAGGTCCAGCAGCAGCGCGGCGTCCCGTCCAGTCGTTCCCATGGTCGTCTCCGGTAAGATTTTAAAAGAGAATGCATCATTCTTTTTTAATCGTCAAGCGCGACCGGCGGGCCGAAAAATGATAAAGTGCGGGCCCCGGCATGTGCCGGCAGACCATCATCCAATGAATCGCATGAGAGATTTCGCGCCAGTCGTGCCGGATGCGGACGCGGCACCGTTCGACGCCGCCTTCCTGCACGATCCGTATCCCACCTATCGCCGCCTGCGTGCGGCGGGACCGGTGCTGTGGCGCGAGGACGTGTTCCAGGGCGCCTGGGTGCTGACGCGCCACGCGGACATCGAACTGGCGCTGCGCGATGCGCGCTTGTCGTCGCAGCGCACGGGCGGCTGGGTCAAGCGCATACCCGGCGTCGACGCGAGCCTGTCGGGACGCCGCGCCCAGGCGGGCCTCGACATGTTCCAGCGCCTGTTCGGCAGCGCGATGGTGTTCCTGGACGGCGCCGACCACCAGCGCGTGCGCAAGGCGATGGCGGCCGGTTTTCATCCGACCCTGATCCGCACCTTGCGGGCCGACGTCGAGCGGCTCACCGACGAACTGCTGGACGGCCTCGACGCGCAAGCCGGCTTCGACTTCATCGCCGAAGTCGCGCGTCCGCTGCCGTCGCGCGTCATCGGCCTGATGCTGGGCATCGCCCGCAACGACGAGGCGCGCTTCATGGCGTGGTCGGACGACCTTGCCGCCTTCATCGGCGCGCTGCAGCCGACGGCCGACCAGCTGCGCGCGGCCCAGCGCAGCCTGTTGCAGATGGTGCGCTATTTCGACGCGCTGCTGCCGGCGCGCCGGGCGTCCCCCGGCACGGACCTGGTCAGCCGCCTGCTGCAGGCCGAGGCCGCGGGCGAATTGCGCGCGGACGGCGAGTTGCTGGCGCAATGCGCGATGCTGCTGTTCGCCGGCCACGAGACGACGCGCAACCTGCTCGGCAATGGCCTGTACACGCTGCTCACGCACCCGGACGCGTGGGCGCGGCTGCGCGCGGACGAAGACGGCATCACGCTCGCCATCCGTGAACTGCTGCGCTACGACAGTCCCGTGCAGTACACGGGCCGGCGCGTCGCCACGGAACTCACCTTGCACGGCACCACGCTCAGGCGCGGCGACCTCGTGATCGCGCTGATCGGCGCGGCGAACCGCGATCCGGACCGCTTCGCCGATCCGGACACGTTCGACATCACGCGCCGCGCCGGCAGCCACCTGTCGTTCGGCAGCGGACCGCACGTGTGCATCGGCGCCGGCCTGTCGCTGCTGGAGGCCGACGTCGTGCTGCGC
>NZ_JBKYMO010000883.1:0-1411 GCF_047302915.1 Massilia sp. CT11-108
CATCACGCCGACGCCCGTCTCGGCCCGGTTCACGGCGGTGCGCAGCCGGTTGTCGGCGTCCAGCGAGATCATGGCCGGCGCCGCGCTGGTCGGCGAAGCGGCGTTGCTGCGCGCGCTGCTGGACGACCTGCAGGACGGCGACGGCGCGCGCATCCTGCTGGAGATCGGCAGCGTGGCCGCGGACGGGCCGGAGGCCTACCGCCTCGACATCGGCCCCGACACGATCCTGATACGCGGCGCCGGCGCGCACGGCGTGTTCAACGGCATCCAGACGCTGGCCCAGTTGCTGGATGCGGACGGCTGTCTGCCGTGCGGCCGCGTGCTCGATGCGCCGCGCTTCGGCTACCGCGGCATGATGCTCGACGTGGCGCGCCATTTTGCTTCGGTGGCCACGGTCAAGCGCCTGCTCGACTGCATGGCGCGCTATAAACTGAACCGGCTGCACCTGCACCTGACGGACGACGAAGGCTGGCGCTTGCGGATCGACGCGCTGCCGGAGCTGACGGAGATCGGCGGCAAACGGGGCGCGGCCTGCGGCCACACGCTGCCGCCATCCTTTGGCTCGGGCGCGGACGTGGACACATCGTCCGGCACCGGCTATTACGACGCGGACGACTTCATCGGCATCCTGCGCCATGCGCACGCACGCCACATCGAGGTCATCCCGGAATTCAACATGCCGGGCCACGCGCGCGCGGCCGTGCTGGCGATGCGCGCGCGCCACGACCGCCTGCGCGCGCAGGGCGATATCGAAGGCGCGGAGCGCTACCTGCTGAGCGACCCGTACGATGCCTCCGTCTACGAATCCGTGCAGCTGTGGCGCGACAACGTGATCTGCATCGCGCTGCCGTCCGTCGACCGCTTCATCGACACCGTCGTCGCCCACGTCGCGGCGCTGTACCGCGAGGCCGGCGTGCCGCTCAGGACGATCCACACGGGCGGCGACGAGGTGCCGCTGGGCGCGTGGGAAGGCTCGCCGCGGTGCCGGGCGCTGATGCGCGAGCGCGGCTGGACCCGTATCGCGCAGCTGCAGGCGGATTTCGTCGACCGCTGCCGCGCGATCCTCGCACGCCACGGCCTCGCGTTCGCGGGCTGGGAAGAGACGGCGCTCGTGTACGAGGACGGCGGCCCCGGTTTCCAGGTCTATGCATGGAACAACGCGTGGGGCTCGGGCAAGGAAGACGTCGCGTACCGTCTCGCCAATGCGGGTTATGACGTCGTGCTGGCGAATGCCGCGAACCTGTATTTCGACCTCGCGTATGCGAAGGATCCGCAGGAGCCGGGTTATTACTGGGCCGGCTTCGTGGAGACGCGCCATGCGTTTGGCTTCTGCCCGCTGGACATGATCGTCAGCGCGGCCGCCGACCCGATGGGGAGAAGCGTGCCGCCCGGGCGGCTGGCCGCGATGACG
>NZ_JBKYMO010000884.1:0-1409 GCF_047302915.1 Massilia sp. CT11-108
CTAGGGAAGTGCTTATATGGACGCCTCCTGGAGTTCAAGTGATTTTTGACGCTGGTTGACAGTAAGGTCGCAGTCTTATATCCGGCCTGTCTGTGCAGGCTGGAGACCTGCTGGCCCTGATGGAATTCGCTGACGAGGTCCTCATCTGATTTACGAGCACTTGCGGCTCCAATTTCCCTACCAGGTTGTCCTCGTCCCGGTCCTACCTGTCCGCCATCATCTCTGATCGCTTGCGCTCCTTGAAGGTGAAAATGGTACTGCCAATGCGGACTCAAATTCCCCGATCACGCAGGTGCAGGGGCATTGAACCGTGTGCCGTGAGACAGGACTGCCCAAATCGTACGAGCCAGCTTGTTTGCCAGCGCTGCGACAACGACGCTGTATGGCCGGCGCTTGAGCAGGGCTTCAAGCCAAGGCGAGTGCCCACGTCGCGCTACGATCGCGCGAGCCCCATGCATGAGCAGGGTACGCAGATAGACATTGCCGCGCTTGCTTATCCCATGTTGTCGAACGCGTCCGCCTGTTCCAGTCTGTCGCGGTGCCAACCCGAGCCACGATGCGAATTCACGGCCGGATTTGAAAGTGGCGGGGTCGCCGATTGTCGCGACCGCGGCGGTCGCGGTGAACAAGCCGACGCCGGGGATCTCGATCAACCTCCTGCACTGCTCGGTCCTGCGCAGGGAGTCGGTCAATCGACGTTCGATCACTGCCATTTCCCGATCCAGGGATTGAACACGTGCCCACTGTTCCTGGAGGCTCACAACCAGCACTTCTGGCAGCCGCTCGGATGCCTCCGACAGAGCGTCGGCCCACGCCTTCGTCAGCGCGGGATACCCGGCCGGCAGCACGATGCCGAACTCATACAGGATGCCGCGTAACGCGTTGGTCTGCATGATGCGAAACTTCATCAGTTGCTCGCGCATGCGATGCAGGGCCAGGATGGTTTGTTGATGCTCAGTTTTCAGGGCCACGGTACGCGCCTCGGGCTGTTGGACAGCGGTCCAGATCGCCTTTGCATCAGCTGCGTCGGTTTTATTGCGCTGGACAAAGGGACGCACCGATTTCGGCGCCAACAGTTTGACTTGATGGCCGAGGACACTGAGCTTGCGCCCCCATTCATGGGCGCCGCCACAAGCCTCCATTGCGACGATAGCAGGTGCAAGCTGTGTGAAAAACGGGATAACCTCATTACGTTGCAGTTTCAAGCGCTTGACTTCGCCATTCGTATCAACAGAGTGGAGCTGGAACACGGTTTTGGCGATATCCATACCAATGACGAGCTGTTTCATGTCGAATCCCCCTGTCTGGTGAATGTCAGCTACTCTACTGCCTTCGACAATGCGTGCAAATCTCCTGCTCTGCCGGAGTCCGGGAGGAGGCGTCCATACCATCTGATTTAATCGCTGAGC
>NZ_JBKYMO010000885.1:0-1407 GCF_047302915.1 Massilia sp. CT11-108
CGGCGCGACGCGCGCACCCGCGAAGCCGACCGCGCCGCTGCCGCCGGCATCCGCGCCGAATCCGTCGCCGATCAAGATCGAACCGGCGATGACGAGCGTGCCGCGTTCCGAGCGCGCCGAAAAGGAACGCCAGTCGCACCTGTTCGAGGTCCATGGCGACAGCACGCTGCCGCCGCTGGCGCTGCTGGACGAGGCGCCGCCCGTCCAGGAATCCGTCGCCGTCGACACGCTGGAATTCACGAGCCGCCTGATCGAGAAGAAGCTGTCCGACTTCGGCGTCGAGGCGAAGGTCGTGGCCGCGTATCCGGGCCCGGTCGTCACCCGCTACGAAATCGAGCCGGCGACGGGCGTGAAGGGCAGCCAGATCGTCAACCTGGCGCGCGACCTGGCGCGTTCGCTGTCGCTGACGTCGATCCGCGTCGTCGAGACGATCCCCGGCAAGAACTACATGGCGCTCGAGCTGCCGAATCCGAAGCGCCAGATCGTGCGCCTGACGGAAATCCTCGGCTCGAAAGTCTATGGCGACAGCGCATCCAGCCTGACGGTCGCGCTGGGCAAGGACATCGCCGGCAAGCCGGTCGTCGCCGACCTCGCGAAGATGCCGCACCTGCTGGTGGCGGGTACGACCGGTTCCGGTAAATCCGTCGGCATCAACGCGACGATCCTGTCGCTGCTCTATAAAGCCGATCCGGCCGACGTGCGCCTGATCCTGATCGACCCGAAGATGCTGGAGATGTCGGTGTACGAAGGTATTCCGCACCTGCTGGCGCCGGTCGTGACGGACATGCGCCAGGCCGGCCACGCGCTGAACTGGGCCGTGAACGAGATGGAGCGGCGCTATAAACTGATGTCGAAGCTGGGCGTGCGCAACCTGGCCGGCTACAACGGCAAGATCGCGGAAGCGGCCAAGCGCGAGGAACACATCCCGAATCCGTTCTCGCTGACGCCGGACGCACCGGAACCGCTGGATAAACTGCCGACGATCGTCATCATCATCGACGAGCTCGCCGACCTGATGATGGTGGTCGGCAAGAAGGTCGAGGAGCTGATTGCCCGTATCGCCCAGAAGGCGCGCGCGGCCGGCATCCACTTGATTCTCGCGACGCAGCGCCCGTCCGTGGACGTCATCACGGGCCTGATCAAGGCGAACATCCCGACGCGTATCGCGTTCCAGGTGTCGTCCAAGATCGACTCACGCACGATTCTCGACCAGATGGGCGCGGAAACGCTGCTGGGCATGGGCGACATGCTGTACATGCCGCCGGGCACGGGCCTGCCGGTCCGCGTGCACGGCGCGTTCGTGTCGGACGACGAAGTGCATCGAGTTGTAAAACATCTCCAGTCCACGGGCGAACCGAATTACATTGAAGGCATCCTCGAAGGCGGCGTCGCCGAAGACGGCGGCGG
>NZ_JBKYMO010000886.1:0-1406 GCF_047302915.1 Massilia sp. CT11-108
CGGCGCATCCGGTTCGCCGGCCGCGAAGGCCGGGGTGGCGGCAAGGCAGGCGGCGAGCAGCGCGGCTGCCGCGGAAAGGCTTGTGAATTTCATGTCTGTCATCCTTTTTTGTTCGGAGACGCCATTTTCGATTGTCTCGATGTTAAGGCGTGTTGTCGGCGTGTAAAAGCGCGTAAAGAGCCGGCGGCGGTCGTGGCCGGCACAGTCGCGCTGCGCTAAGATGCGAGCATGAACCAAGTCCTGCTTATCGACGACGACACCGAACTGGTCGGCATGTTTTCCGAATACCTGGAACAGGAAGGCTTTCGCGTCGCCTGCGCCCACGACGGCGAGACGGGCGCGCGCGAAGCGCTGACCGGCGAGTACGCGATCGCCGTCCTCGACGTGATGATGCCCCGCATGAACGGCATCGAGACGCTGCGCCGCATCCGCGCCGCCAGCCGCATGCCGATCCTGATGCTGACGGGGCGCGGCGACGACGCCGACCGCATCCTCGGCCTCGAACTGGGCGCCGACGACTACGTCACGAAACCCTGCACGCCGCGCGAACTGACGGCGCGCGTGCGCGCCATCCTGCGCCGCACGCAAAGCTCGCCCAACGACGGTCCCGGCATCACGCTCACCGTCGGCAAGCTGACGATGCTGCCGGAGCAGCGCCGCGCCACGTGGGACGGCCAGCCGCTGGACCTGACCAGCACCGAATTCAACCTGCTCGAAGTCCTGGCGCGCAACGCCGGCCGCCCGGTCAGCAAGAACGACCTCTCGGAGCAGGGCCTGGGCCGCCCGCTGGCCCGCTTCGACCGCAACATCGACGTCCACCTGTCGAGCCTGCGCCATAAACTGGGCACGCTGTCCGACGGGCGTTCCTGCCTGCAGACCGTCTACCGTCTCGGCTACCAGCTGATCCGCGAGTAGCGATGGGCCGGCTGTTCTGGAAGTTCTTCCTGTCCATCCTGCTGGCCCAGGTGGCCGCCACGATCGGCGTCGGCGGCACCTTGTGGCTGCGCGACCAGGCGCGCCAGCGCGGCGGCGAACCCACGCTCGACAAGAGTCCGCCCGCCACGATCATGCTGGACGCTGCCGCCGCGACGCTGAAGCACGGCGGTGTCGACGCCTTGCGCGACCTCGCCGCCGGCAGCCGCCGCATGCATTTGTATGTGCTCGACGAACAGGGTCATGAACTGCTCGGCCGGCCCGTGCCCGCCAGGCTGCGCGAGGAAGTCGAGCGCAACCTGAACGGCGACGGCCACACGCACGCCGTCGCCCAGCTGACGAGCGCCGACGGCCGCCGCTACACGGCCTTCGCTTCGCGCGCATGGCATATGCCGGGCATGGACGGTCCACCTCCTCGCGGCTTCGGCACCGGGCCGGGCGGCGGGCCACAAGTGGCAGGCCCGGGCGATGGC
>NZ_JBKYMO010000887.1:0-1405 GCF_047302915.1 Massilia sp. CT11-108
AGCCAGCGTAGCGGCACGGGCCCGCGTGCGCGCGGCTGGGCGGCCACGTGCGTGCGCGTGCCCGCGCGCAGGTTGCGCGCACGCCGCAAGCGCGTCCGGTTGGCCGCGACGGCCTCGACGAGCGTTCCGATCATCGCTGGGTTCTCCCTCGTTGTGTTCGCGTGCGCCTAGCCGGGGGACGATGAAAGCCGGTCCCGCTTATCTGCGCTTCGTCCTGCGTTTCGTGCGGTTCGTCGCACGCGGGTGGAGACCGGGAACCCTTGTGGCTACAGTACACACATCGAGAAACGCTTAATCACCCGACCCCGCATCCAACCCCGAGGAGAGCATCATGAACGTCATCAAGCACATGGAAGCCGCCTTCATCGTCGCCCTGAGCTTGGCCGCCGCCGGCAGCATGGCACTCGACAGCGCCAAGCCCGCACAGGCGACCGCACCCGTTCTCGCGACCACCGCCGGCATCCCCGTCGTGCACGTCACCGCCAAGCGCCTGACGCCGGTCGAGAAGCAACAGATGCTGGCGCTGGAACGCGTGCGGAGCCGCGCATGATGTTCGCCGCGGGGACGGTCAGCGCCGTCCCCGCACACAATCTGTTTCAGATGTAAGAGTCTGCTTCAACCGCTGAATCGCTCCGCCCACCGCGCTATATTGGTCACATCCGAAGTCCGGATTGGAGACCAACATGAAACGCCTCGCACTTGCCGCCCTGATCGCCATCGGCGCCGCCGCCGCACCGCTTCCTTCCATGGCTTACAGCAATGTCAGCCTGACCATCAGCACGGCCCCGCCGGCCCCGTTGTACGAACGCGTCCCCGCGCCGCGCCACGGTTATGTGTGGGCACCCGGCCACTGGGAGTGGTCCGGCCACCGCCATACGTGGGCACCGGGCTACTGGGTCGCCGAGCGTCCCGGCTATGTCTACCGCGCGCCGGCCTGGTACCAGGGCAATGGCGGCTGGTACATGCAGCCTGCCGCGTGGACGCCATACGGCCCCGACCGCGACCGCGACGGCGTGCCCGACCGCTTCGAACGCCGCTACGACCGCGGCTACGACCGGGGTTCGTACTACAACGACCGGCCGGGCTATCGGGACCGCGACCGCGACGGCATCCCCGACCGCTACGAGCGCAACGGCCGCCGCTGGGACGAAGACCGCGACGGCGTGCCGAACCGCTACGACCGCGACCGCGACGGCGACGGTGTGCCGAACCGCCGGGATCGCAGGCCGGACAATCCCTACCGGCGCTAATCCTGAAAACAGCGCCCCGGCGCTGTTTTTCTTTGTAGTATCCTCTCGGCATGAATGACCTTCCCGACCTGGACCGGATCGCCTACAAGGCCGAGCGCGCGGCCAGCCGCCGCCTGGCGCTGGCCGAAGGGCTGCCCGCCGACCAGGCGCTGCGC
>NZ_JBKYMO010000888.1:0-1404 GCF_047302915.1 Massilia sp. CT11-108
GGCTTTCCGGTGCCGTATTTTTGCGCCCCCCATGTTGGCGGCCACCACGACCCCGCCGGGGTCCCCCTTGACCCGGGCCACACGCGCGCGGCCGCGGCCGGTGTGGCGGGCGGGGGCCGCGACGACGGTGCCGCCGGGCTGCAGGCGGCCGTCGCGTTCCGCCGCCTCGATCATGGCGCGGCCGACGCGGTCCTTGATGGAGCCGCCGGGGTTCTGGGATTCGAGCTTGAGGAACAGGCGGCAGGGGCCCGTGTCCATGCGGGTGACTTCCACCATGGGGGTGTTGCCGATCAGCGAAAACAGTGCAGCTTGCGACAAGTCTTGCATATTGCCTCCGTGCGGACGGGCGGTGCGCCGCTTCATGGGCGGCGCGTGCAAAAGCTGGCACCGATCGGGCGCCAGGCCGTATTAAAAAAATAATACTACGGCTTTTGATTGGCGTGTGCGTTGGGGCGCATTAAGGCGGCCCCAGGCTGATTAGCTGCCGGCTTTTAACCTGCGCCACAAGGTGGTCCGGCTGATGCCCAGGTGGCGCGCGGCCGCGTCGCGCTGGCCGTTGAAGCGCGCCAGGACGTCGGCCACGGTTTCCTGCGCCGGGGCTGCGGACGCCGGCGCGGCGATGGCCGACAGGCCAGGGCCGGCGCCCAGCTCGGGCGCCACCGACAATAAAAATGCGGGCGTCAGCGCCTGCAGCGGCTCGGCGGCGAGGAACAGCGCCAGGCGTTCCATCAGGTTGCGCAGTTCGCGCACGTTGCCCGGCCAGGCGTACGCCTGCAACACCGGTGCGCACGCCGCGATCTCGGCCGCCAGGTTCGGATGCGGCCGGGCGCTCAGCGCGGCGAGGGCGTTCTTCAGTGCCCACTCGGCCAGTTGCGCGACGTCCTCGGGGCGGGCGCGTAGCGGGGGCAGGGCAAGGCGCAGCACGGCCAGCCGATAGAACAGGTCGGCGCGGAAGCGCCCCTCGCGGACTCTCGCTTCCAGGTCGCAATGGGTCGCACTGATCACGCGCACGTCGATGGGCACGGGCCGCGTGCCGCCCACGCGCATCACTTCGCGCTCCTCGAGCACGCGCAGCAATCGGGTCTGCAGCGCGAGCGGCATTTCGCCGATCTCGTCGAGGAACAGGGTGCCGCCGTCCGCCGCCTCGAACAGGCCCGCGTGGCCGCCGCGGCGGGCGCCCGTGAACGCGCCTTCCTCGTGGCCGAACAGTTCCGATTCCAGCAGCGACTCGGCGATCGCGCCGCAGTTGACGGCGATGAACGGCCGGTTCGCGCCGCGCCGCGGACTTTCGCGGTGGATGGCCTGGGCGACGAGTTCCTTGCCGCTGCCCGTCTCGCCCTGGATCAGCACCGTCGCCGGCGAGCGCGCGTACAGCACGACGGTCTGGCGCAGCCGTTCCATCGC
>NZ_JBKYMO010000889.1:0-1400 GCF_047302915.1 Massilia sp. CT11-108
GGGCAGCGCGCCCGGCCCCGGCGAGACCGACGAAACGGCCGCGCTGCCCACGCCCTCCAGCGCCGCGCAAACCCTCTATTCCGCCGCCAGCGCCGACCTGCTGCAGATCCGCATGCTGCTCAGGAACGGCCGCAGCCAGTCCAGCGTCGGTTCCGGCTTCCTCGTCGGCACGGGCAACCTCGTACTGACCAATTACCACGTCGTGTCGCAGATGGCGCTCGACCCGGACGTCTACGTCGGCGAATACGTCGACACGGACGGCAAGAGCGGTCCCATCGAACTGCTCGCGGTGGACGTGCTGCACGACCTGGCCGTCGTGCGCGTGAACCGCAATGGCACGGGCTTTTTCCAGGTCGGAGAAAAACCCGTGAAACTCGTGCAGGGCCAGTACCTGTACTCGCTCGGCAATCCGCTCGACCTCGGCTTCGCCATCTCGGAAGGCTCGTACAACGGCATCGTCACACGCAGCTTCTACGAGCAGCTGATTTTCACGGGACCCATCAACTCCGGGATGAGCGGCGGGCCCAGCGTGACGGCGGCCGGCGTCGTGGCGGGCATCAACGTCTCGAAGCGGCTCGACGGCGAACTGGTCAGCTTCCTCGTGCCCGTCAAATACGCGCAGGAGCTGCTGCGGCAGGCCGCCACGCAATCCCACCCTCCAAAGAATTTCAATCCGCTGATCGGGCAGCAGCTGCTGGCGCACCAGCGCGCGCTGATCGACCGCCTGCTGGCCGAGCCGTTGTCGATGCGCACGATGGGGCCGTACCAGGTGCCCGTGCGCGAATCGCAGCAGTTGCGCTGCTGGGGCCGCTCGAACTTCCGCGCCGAAGCCGAGTACACGGCCGACTCCGTCAGCTGCGCGATGGAAGCGGCGATCTACGTGTCGGACACGCAGCAGACGGGCCACGTGTCGATGACGCACCAGGTGCTCCGTTCGAGTTCCCTGCACCCGCTGCAGTTCGCCGCGCTGGCAAGCAGCCGCTTTCGCGTCGACAGCATCGGCACCGGCCGCGACACGCGCCTCACGCGGCCCGCCTGCGCCGAGATGTTCGTGCACACGGCGACCCTGCCCGTGCGCGCGGTGACGTGCGTGCGCGCCTACCGCAAGTTCGCCGGGCTGTACAACTTCACGTTGCTGGCCGCCAGCACGGACGATCCGCACGCCAGCCTGCAGAGCCGGCTCGACCTGGCGGGCGTCTCGTACGAGAACGGCATGCGCGCGACCCGCGCCTTCCTGTCGGCCCTTGGACGGAGCCGCAGATGACTGGCCCGTGGTTCGTCGAGCTGCTGGCCAGGAACGGCGACGTGCTGCACCGCCAGCGCGTCGACGGCCTGCCGATCCGCATCGGGCGCGGCTACGACAACGACGTGATCCTCGACGACGACTACGCGGCCGCCGC
>NZ_JBKYMO010000890.1:0-1399 GCF_047302915.1 Massilia sp. CT11-108
TTTTTTTTACTGAACCCCCCCCCCCCCTCATCTCCACATCTCTATTGGTCGCCCGCGTCCGTTGTTTAAAAGACCCACCGGTGCCGCCCATCGCCGCCGTCCCGCGGACGGACGACGCCGCGCTCGCGGGGCTGTCCGCGCTGTACCTGCAATACGGCCGCTATCTGCTGATCTCGTCGTCGCAGCCCGGCAGCCAGCCCGCCAACCTGCAGGGCATCTGGAACGAAGGCATCTACCCGCCGTGGGGCGGCAAGTACACCATCAACATCAACACGGAGATGAACTACTGGCCGGCGGAAGCGGCCAACCTGGGCGAATGCGTGGAGCCGGTCGTGAGGATGGTCGAGGAGCTGGCCGTGAACGGCGCCGACGTCGCGCGCGACAGCTACGGCGCCCGCGGCTGGGTCGCCCACCACAACACCGACCTGTGGCGCGCGGCGGCGCCCATCGACGGCCCGAACTGGGGCATGTGGCCCTGCGGCGGCGCGTGGATGTGCAAGACGCTGTGGGACCACTACGAGTACACCCCGGACGATGCGTTCCTGGCCCGCATCTACCCGCTGCTGAAGGGCGCCTCGCAGTTCTTCGTCGACGTGCTCGTCGAGGACCCGCAAGGCCGCGGCCTCGTGACGTCGCCGTCGATCTCGCCGGAAAACACGCACCATCCGGACGTGGCCGTGTGCGCGGGTCCGGCGATGGACCGCCAGATCGTGCGCGACCTGTTCGCGTGGACGCTGGCCGCGCACGAGCGCGTGGGCGATCCGGACGCGGACTTCCGCAAGTCGGTGGAAGCGAAACGGGCACGCCTGGCGCCGGACCGCGTCGGCGCCCAGGGCCAGTTGCAGGAGTGGCTGGAGGACTGGGACGGCCAGGCGCCGGAACAGCATCACCGCCACGTGTCGCACCTGTACGCCGTCTATCCCAGCGAGCAGATCAACGTGCGCGACACGCCGGAGCTGATCCAGGCTGCCAAGACGACGCTGAACACGCGCGGCGACCTGTCCACCGGCTGGGCCACGGCATGGCGCCTGGCGCTGTGGACGCGCATGGGCGACGGCGAGCGCGCCTACGGCATCCTGCGCGGCCTGCTGGACCGGCAGCGCACCTACCCGAACATGTTCGATTCGCACCCGCCGTTCCAGATCGACGGCAATTTCGGCGGCACGGCTGCGATCCTGGAAATGCTCGTGCAATCGTGGGGCGGCGAGATCCGCATCCTGCCCGCGCTGCCGCGCGCGTGGCCGGAAGGTGCCGTGCACGGCATTCGGGCACGCGGCGGCATCGAGGTCGACCTGGACTGGGCCGGCGGCCGTGGGGGGGGGGGGGGGGGGGGGGGCGCGCCCGGGGGCGGATGACAAAAGACAGGAGCGGGCGCAAGAAGGGGGGTGAGGGGGGGGGG
>NZ_JBKYMO010000891.1:0-1388 GCF_047302915.1 Massilia sp. CT11-108
TGCCAGTCCCAGCGCGGACCCGAGGGCGGCGTGCCGTGCGAGACCGTGCTTGCGCCGCCCGGCCCACCGTGGGAAGGCATCGTCGCGACGGCGCGCGCACACGGCTGCGACGTGATCGTGATGGCCTCGCACGGCCGCCACGGCATGGCCGCGCGACTGCTGGGCAGCGAGACGCAGCGGGTGCTGATCCACTGCGATATCCCCGTGCTGGTGGTGCGCTAGGTGTGTTGTTTCAGGTCGCCGAGCCGCCCAGACGGCGCAGGTGGTCGCGCCAGATGTCGATCCGCTCGGCCGACAGGGAATGGGCGCGCCCGACCAGCGTCGCGCGCACGGGCCGGATACCCGCACGGCCGAGGATTTGCCGGCGCATCATCTTGATACCGTACCCGCCGTAGCCCCACCGGTAGACGGCCGCCGGCATGCCCATGCTGACGACGAGCCGCGCGCTGCGTCCGCCCAGCAGGCCGGCGCCGAACGGCCGGTGCGGGTCGTCCATGAAGACGCCGGGCCGCGTGACGTGCTCCAGGAAGCCGCGCATCAGCGCGGGCATGTCGCCCATCCACAGCGGGTACACGAACACGAGGTGGTCCGCGTGCTGGATCGCCTCCTGCACGGCCGCCAGCTGCGGCGGCGCCGACCCGTGCCACCACTCGGACGGGCTGGTCAGCAGAGGGAAGTTCATCCGCGCCGGCTCGACGACCTCGACGTCATGCCCCGCATCGCGCGCGCCGTCCACGTACGCCTCGGCCAGCGCATGGCACAGGTGCGGGCGGTGGCAATCGGGATGGCCCTGGATCAATAGAATGCGTGCCCCCATCAGCAACCGCCATGCTCTCGTTCGACTTGTACAGCGCTCATTTTTCGCCTTCGATCTGTATTCCCTCAATCAGGCTAACCGAACAGAACATTGCTACGTTGCGAGATATCAAACCACAGGGATTTTTTCGTGCTACCGGAAGTCTAAGAAAATTCTGACTCCGAGGAGCGAACATGTCTGCCACCCGTGCCAGTCCCAGCCGTCCACGCGCAATCTGCGCCGCGCTGCGGCATGGCCGCAAGATGCTGTGCCGGCGCATCGGCGAGATCGTGTCCGGCCCCGACGACATGGTTGCGCACGGTTTCGCGGCGCTCGTGGCGGCCGTCGAGGCGGCCTTCCGGCACGAAGAGCTGATCATGGAAACCTTGGGCTACATGCACCTGCACGAGCACCGCGAGGAAAACGCCGTCGTGCTGTCCGCGCTGCACCACGTGCTGCCGGACGTCGAACGGGGCGACCACATGCTGGGCCGCCAGGTGCTGTCCGCGCTGGTGGACGTGCTGGACCTGCACCGCCTGTCCGGCGAGCTGGCGCTCACGGTGGCGGCCCGTCCGGCCGAGGTGCGGGCCGC
>NZ_JBKYMO010000892.1:0-1384 GCF_047302915.1 Massilia sp. CT11-108
GGAGGGCGGCGTGCGCCTGCACGCCACCGTCAGCATCGGCCTGGGCTGCCGGGATGCCCCGGACACGCCCGTCGGCACGTTGCTGTCGCAGGCCGACGCGGCGCTCTACAGCGCCAAGCACGCCGGCCGCAACCGCGTCGTCGTCGCCTAGACGCCCACCATCGAGATGGCCTTCGTGTTGAGGTAGGCTTCCAGCGCTTCCGGACCGCCTTCGGAACCGTAGCCCGAATCCTTGACGCCGCCGAACGGCAGCTCGGCGCTCGGCGTGGCCGGCTGGTTAATCCACAGCATGCCCACTTCCACGCGGTTCATCAGCAGGTGCGCGTTCTTGATCGAGCGCGTGAACGCGTAGCCGGCCAGGCCGTACGGCAGGCGGTTCGCTTCCGCGATCGCATCTTCGAGGCTGTCGAAGCCGCGGATGCCGGCGACGGGGCCGAACGGCTCGTCGTTGAAGATCGATGCTTCCAGTGGCACGTCGGCGAGGATCGTCGGCGCGAAGAAGTTGCCCGCATCGCCCACGCGCTTGCCGCCCGTCGCGACGATCGCGCCCTTGGCCTGCGCATCCTCGACCATCTTCGCCATCGCCGTCACACGGCGCGAATTGGCGAGGGGACCGAGGGTCGTGCCCTCAAGCAGGCCGTCGCCCAGTTTCAGGCCTTCCGCATGCGCGACGAAGGCGCGCGTAAACTCGTCCTTGATCGCGTTGTGCACGAGGAAGCGGGTCGGCGAGATGCAGACCTGGCCCGCGTTGCGGAACTTGGCGGCGCCGGCGGCCTTGACGGCCAGGGTCACGTCCGCGTCTTCGGCGACGATCACCGGCGCATGGCCGCCCAGTTCCATCGTCACGCGCTTCATGTGCGCGCCCGCGAGTGCGGCGAGCTGCTTGCCGACCGGCGTGGAACCCGTGAACGTGACCTTGCGGATGACCGGGTGCGGGATCAAATAGCCCGAGATCTCGGCCGGATCGCCGAACACGAGGCCCACGACGCCGGCCGGTACGCCCGCGTCGACGAAGCACTGGAACAGCGCGGCGGGGGAGGCCGGGGTCTCTTCCGGCGCCTTGCACAGGAACGAGCAGCCGGTGGCCAGCGCGGCGGCCAGCTTGCGGACGACCTGGTTGATCGGGAAGTTCCACGGCGTGAAGGCGGCGACGGGGCCGACCGGTTCCTTCAGCACGAGTTGCTGCGCCTGCGGGTTACGGGCCGGCACGATACGCCCGTACACGCGCATGCCCTCGGCCGCGAACCAGTCGATGATCTCGGCGCCGGCCAGCGCTTCCATTTTTGCTTCCGCAAGCGGCTTGCCCTGTTCCTGGGTCAGCAGGCGGGCGATGTCGCCGGCGCGTTCGCGCAGCAGGCTGGCGGCGCGGCGCATGATGGCGGCG
>NZ_JBKYMO010000893.1:0-1381 GCF_047302915.1 Massilia sp. CT11-108
CTCCGGGCGCACTGCCCCCAGGCGCAGCGGCCGTCTGATTCCTTTCAGCCGGCGCTGCCGGCAATCCGGTTGCGTCCCGCCCCCTTGGCACGGTACAGCCGCGTGTCGGCCACCTCGACGAGCCCGGCAGCGGGACGTGCACGCCCATGGCCACGCCTTCGAGGACGTCGTTCTGGCAGGTCTCGCCCCAGTGCATCGCGAACGAGCTGTAGTCCATCAGTTCCGAACCGGAGAGGTTGATGGTGAACGTCAGGGCGCCGGTCGAGACGGCCCATTTGCCGGACAGGCCCGTGTCCTTGACCGTGGACGAGTTGGTGTTCACGGCCGTTTCCTCGTTCTCGCGGTAGTTGCAGTTCGAGCACTTGATGTAGCTGTTCGAATTGAGGATGTTCTGCGCGTTGGTCGCGCCGTTCAGGGCGTACAGCTTGAAGTCGCCGCCCTTGTTGTTCCAGCGGTTGTCGAGCGCGAAGCCGTAGTCCCAGACGGTGCCCTTGGTGGCGTTGTCGGGGGTGTAGTGATTGGCTTCGGTGCCGGCGGCATTCCACGTGTCGGACAGGAACACGTCGCCGTAGCCGATGCCCTTGCCGGTCGCACCGGTCAGGCCGTCCTTGCCCCACGTCGGGCTGACGCCCGCCTTGCCCGCGAAGCTCGTGTTGATCGTGATGGTCAGCACACTCCCGGCGCGCGCGATCGTCGCCTTGGAAATATTGTATTGGGTGCCGCCGATGACGTCCGCGGCGCCCTGGTTGTCGTAGCCATAATAGGCGGTGACGCCGGAGTCGGTGATGGTCGCGGCCCACCCCTGGCTGGCGCCGAGGATGAATGCAGCCGAAACGGCCAGCTTGATCGCTTTTTTCACAGACTCTCCCGGATATATTTACACGTTGACCAGTATCAAGTCGTATCATGCCACGGATAAACTTAACTTGTAAATAAATTATTTATTATCCATAAGAGCCGTGATCTTTTTACAACTAGTCGCGGTGGCGTGGTATTGCGGTCATGCCCGTCGGGTTTTGCTTGCCATAAACGGCCTTGCCCCACGAAAATGCACCATTCATCTATAACAAGATCAGCGATGTTCTCCCGAGCCTCCCCACCTCCGCGCACCAGCCGCCTGGCCGCCGTCCTCGTGGCCGTTGTTCTCGCCGCCGCGCTTCCGGCCTGCAAGCAGCAGACGGCGGAGCAGCAGCGGGCCCACGCTGCGCAATTGCGCGCGAACGGGGATTTCCGCGGTGCCCTCATCGTCCTCAAGAATGCGCTGGACGCCGACCCGCGCAGTGCGGACACGCGCTACCAGCTCGCCCAGGTCTACCTCGACCTGGGCGACAGCACGACGGCCGAAAAGGAAGCCCGGCAGGCGCTGGACCGGGGCCATGCG
>NZ_JBKYMO010000894.1:0-1381 GCF_047302915.1 Massilia sp. CT11-108
CCCCCCCCCTTCTTTTACCCCCCCCCCCCCCCCCCCCCCCCCTTCCCGCGCCGTGGGGGGGGCTCTTTTTTTTCAAAAACCCCCCCCCACGACGATGCGCCGGCGTGGCTGGAACTGGCGTTCGCGCCGCTGCGCGACCTGGACGGCACGGTGCGCGGCTTCACGTGCATCGTGTCCGGCACCGGCGCGTTGCGGCCCGTCGATGCGGAATTCCGCGCCATCTGCGACGCGATGCCGCACATGGTGTGGTCCACGCTGCCCGACGGCTACCACGACTTCTACAACCAGCGCTGGTACGAGTTCACCGGCATGCGCGAAGGCGACACGGACGGCGAGCGCTGGAACGCGATGTTCCACGCGGACGACCGGGAGCGCGCGTGGGCAGCCTGGCGCCACTCGCTGGAGACCGGCACGACGTACGAGATCGAATACCGCCTGCGCCACCGCAGCGGCGAATACCGCTGGGTGCTGGGCCGCGCCCAGCCCGTGCGCGACGCGCAGGGACGCATCGCGCGCTGGATGGGCACGTGCACCGACATCCACCAGCAGAAGCGCAACGAGGAAGCCCTGCAGGATGCGCGCATGCGCCTGTCGGCGGCGCTGGTGGCGGCCGACATCGGCACCTGGACGTACGACCTCGCGCACGACCGCGTGTACGCGGACCGCAACCTGGCCGGCATCTACGGTGTGGACGAGGCGACGGCGGCGGGCGGTCCGCTGTCCGCCTACCTGGCGGCCGTGCACCCGGACGACGTGGCGCACGCGCAGCGCTGCATCGACGACGCCCTGGCGACCGGCGACGGCTTCGAATGCACGTACCGCGTGCGGCGCGCCGACGGCACATGGCGCGACGTGCTCGCGCGCGGCAAGGTCACGCTCGATGCCGCCGGCCGGCCCGAATGGCTGCCGGGCGTCGTGCTCGACATCAGCGGGCAGAAACGGGCCGAGGAAGCGCTGCGCGCGAGCGAGATGCGCTTCGCGCGCCTGGCCGAATCGAACGTCGTGGGCATCGTGCGCTACCGCATGGACGGCACCCTGATCGACGCCAACCAGGCCTTCCTCGACATGCTGGGCTATACGCGCGAGGAGTTCGAGCGCGACGGCCTCGAGTCGCGCATGCTCACGCCGGCGGAATGGGCCGACGCCACGGCGCGCGCGATGGAAGAGCTGCGCACGACGGGGCGCATGGAAAACCTCGTCAAGGAGTACTTCCGCAAGGACGGCAGCCGGGTGAGCGTGCAGATGGGCGCCGTCACGATGGATCATCCGGCGACCGAAGGCGTGGCCGTGATGGTCGACGTCACGCCGATCCAGGACGCCCAGCGCGCCCTGCGCGAGGCCGACCGGCGCAAGGACGAGTTCCTCGCGATGCTGGCGCACG
>NZ_JBKYMO010000895.1:0-1375 GCF_047302915.1 Massilia sp. CT11-108
GTGTGAAAGTAGGTTATCGTCAGGCTAGTTATTAGAAAAGCCCGCTCAGTATGCACTGAGCGGGCTTTTTGCTTTTCTACGGCAAAAATGCCGAGGATTAAGCGCATCTCCTGCTCGACCCAGCTGGTACGTCCGTACAAACTGGCGAGCGGGAACGTGCAGATAGAAGCGAGCATCGGCGTGGCCCTGCAGTTGCCGTATGAACTGCAGGACCCTGTCCACCCGGTGGCGGAAGCGATCGAGCGGAAAACGTCCTGATCGGGCGGGTCAGACGCCCCAGAGCACGTCGGTCTGCTGGTCGCGCGAGGCGCGCAGCATTTCCAGCAGCGGGAACGCGCGGGTCGAGAACGTCACGGTCTCGAACGGCTGGTGTTCCGCGTCCTCTTCGCCTTGATGGGCCTTGACGTCCTGTTCCATCTCGTCGGTGGCCTGGTGCTTCCGGCTTTCTTCGATCTCGTTTTCCAGCAGTCTGACGGCTTGCGTCGCTTCTTCGGCGGTGATGACACCGCGTTCACTGTCCTTGTGCAGGAGGTCCAGGATCCGCTTGGCGTGGTCCTGGTACATCATGACGTTCGGGTAAGCCTTGGATTTAAAGGTGATTAACATAGTTGTCTCATTCTATTGTGAGTAGCCCAACGATATCACGAGTCGGGCCTGGAGGTCAGTGGGCTACCTCTCACACCGGGCGCCGCCGCATTGCGCGGGCCAGTAGCAGCACGAGCAGCCCCGCCGCCAGCACCGCCGCCGCGGCCGGCAGCATCCAGGCCGGTCCGCCCGCCGCCAGCGCGACGAGGAGCCAGCCGAGCCCGCCCCAGCACAGGCTGCTGACCAGTTCCAGCATCGTGCACAGGAAATTTTCCTTGCCGCGCGTCTTGAAATCGCTGCGGGGAGCGGGGCGACCCGTCCACTGCACGATCAGGCCGGCGCTCAGCACGGCCGCGCTGACCGGGAACGCGACGAGCAGGCCCGTCAGCGGCGTGCGCACGACGAGCCATAGCAGCGGCAGCGCGACGAGCAGCAGGGCCGGCATCGTCGCCGCCGCCAGCTTGGCCAGTTGCAGCGTGCGGCGCGGCGCCGGAGCCGACAGCAGCAGGTCGGGCGCATCTTCGGCCGAGATCACGATCCACGCCAGGCTACCCGTCAACGAACTGCACAGCAGCGTGAGGCCGGCGCCCAGCGCGGGGCCGGCCGAGTCGCCGCGTAGGATCAGGAACAGCAGCGGCACGAGGTAGACCAGCTGCAGCAGCACCTGCGCGATCAGGTGCGGGTCGCGCGCGATCAGGCGCCATTCCTTGATGACGACCGTGTCGAACAGGCTGGCGCGGAAACCGAAGCGCAGCGCGCCGGCCGGGCGGGCGCGGACGCGGCCCATGCC
>NZ_JBKYMO010000896.1:0-1375 GCF_047302915.1 Massilia sp. CT11-108
GGTGCTCGTGCACCGCGTACTCGTTGCGCACCATTTCCTGCGTCTTGTCCCACTGGTAGTGGTAGTGGAACACGAGCGACACGAGGTCGAAGAAGCCCTGCGCGAAGCGGTTGTCCAGTTGCCCCATCAGGAAGGCGTGGAAATCGCGGTCGAGCGCGGGAAAATCCTTGTGGTGCGTCGGCATGACGGAGCCCAGCTGCTCGTGCCGCGCGATCAGTTGCAGCAGCTCCGCGAAGGCCGGCGAATCCGGCGGCAGCGCGGCGAAGCGGTCGATCGCGGCGAACTCGAACATCTGGCGCACGTCCGCCAGCTCCATCGCGAACGAGCGGTCGAACGCGCACAGGCGCCAGCCGCCACGCGGCTTTTTCTCGATCAGGCCCGAGTGCGAGAAGCCGATCAGGAATTCGCGCACGCTGATCGTGCTCGTGCCGGCCGCGCGCGCCAGTTCCGTCTCCGAGAACTCGGCGCCGGGCGGCAGGTCGCTGTGATAGATGCGCTCCATCAGCACTTCGCGGATGCGGTCCGCGCCCGTGCGCAGCTCGTCCAGGTCGAAGTAGTCCGTGCGGACGGGCTTGCGCAGCAGCCGGCGTTCCTTCAGGTCGCTGATCAGGCCGCACTCGTGGAAGTGCGCCAGCGCGCTGCGGATCGCCGTGCGGCTGCCCTCGCCCAGTTCGGCCATGTGCTGCTCGGTCGGCAGCGCTTCGCCGACCCCCACGTGGTCGGCAATGTATTGCAGCAGCAGGTTCGCGCTGCGCTTGAAGATGGTTGGAGGTCGGGCCATGAAGTCCGGAGTCGAGAAGGCCGGGTGGACAATCCCCCATTCTACCGGAACTCGCTGCCGCGCTGGGAAGCGGCATCGTTCAAACCTCGACGATGGCCTTGATCACGCCGCTGGCCGGGTCCATCCAGCGCGGCAGCGTGTCGATGAACTCGTCCAGCGTGGCGCGGTGCGTGTTCATCGCCCGCGTCGGCACCAGGCCCGCCTTCATCGCCGCGAGCACCTCGCGGAAATCGTCCACGGTCGCGTTGCGGCTGCCGAGCAGGGTCGTCTCGCGCTTGTGGAATTCGGGATCGGCGAACGAGATCCGATCCAGCACGATCGACACGAGCACGTACGTGCCGCCGTGCGCGACGAACTCCAGGCCCCGCTCCATCGCCTTGATGTTGCCGGTGGCGTCGAACACGGCGTCGAAGAAGTCGCCGCCCGTGATCGCGCGGAGTGCCTCGACGTCGCCCTCGCCCGCCGTCACCGTGTGCGCGACCTTCAGCACGTCGCGGCAGAAGCCGAGGCGGTCGTCGCGCTGTTTGCGGCGCTGAACGGCGCGCAGGTCACGGTGCTGGACGCGCGCGACGGCCACGCCGATCGGCCCCGCCC
>NZ_JBKYMO010000897.1:0-1374 GCF_047302915.1 Massilia sp. CT11-108
CGCTGCCAGATGCCAGGCGGCGCCCGCCACGCCGGCCACCGCCGCCAGCACCGGCATCATGCGCGCCAGCGCGGGCATGGCCAGCAGCGCCCGCGCGACGGCCGCACCGGCCAGGTACACGGGCAGTCCAGACGCCATCCACGTCGCGGCCCAGGCCAGGCCGGCGATCGCCGTGAGCAGGAACGCCTTTCCCTCCCCGGCCAGCGTGGCGCGGTAGTTCAGCAACGGCGCCACGGCGAGCGGCAGCATCATCGGCACCATCATCGCGGCCCACATCCCGATGAAACCGGCGGCGGCGCCGAGCCACGACTGGCCGCACACCGGCAACCACATCGCCGCCATGCTCCACCCGCCGGGCATCGGGATCTGTCCCATGATCACACGGGATACTCGTCGTGCCGCCGCCACCAGACGCCTTTTTCGTTGCGGCCTTTCGGTGCACGATCCAGCCATGGGTACATGCCCCACAGCGCGTCGAGGCCGCGCGCGTACGTCGAATACGTGTGGTACACGACGCCGTCTTCCTGCACGAAGGCGCTCAGGCCCGGACGCTCGCGCGTGTAGGTGGCGAGGTCGGTGCCGGTCGATACGGCCTGCAGCGCCGCGGGACTGGTGCCGTCCCGCAGCGGCAGCGGCAGCGGCAGCGGCGGCTCGCGGCGGTAGTTGTACTCGATGACGCCTTCGCGCTGTTGCGTCTCCGAAAACCAGACGTTGAAATCGGCGTTGAAATCCGCCTCGCCGGGAAGCGCAGTCGCCCACGGGAACGTCCAGCCCATGCGTTCCTTGTACGCGCGCAGTTTCGCCTGCGGCGCACGCGACACGGACGTCAAGAGCACGTCGTGATTGGCCAGGTGCGTGGCGATGCCGTTGAAGCCGTCGGCGATCGCCGAGCAGGATGGGCAGCCCGCCGTATAGTCGACCCCGAACATGAAATGGTAGACGAGCAGTTGCGACCGGCCCTGGAACAGGTCGGCCAGCGCCACGTTGCCCGCTTCGGTCTCGAAGCGGTAATCCTTGTCGATGCGGACCCAGGGTAACGCTTGCCGCTGGCGCGCCAGCTCGTCGCTGCGGTGCGTGAGCTCGCGCTCCGCTTCCCACAGCCGCAGGCGTGCGGCCAGCCATTCGTCCCGGGTTCCCGCTTGATGAGTGCTCATCGTTTTCTCCTGTTGGTTGAAGGTGCGGTGCTATATTAGGGACGACCTACCACCCTGCGAGAGTGACAAATTTGGCGCGATTCCGATGGACTCGATGATCACGGCGGCCGCCCTGGCGCTGGCACACGGCGACCCGCTCGGCGCCCTCTCCCGCGTCGCCCTGCGTGACGACGCGCCCGCGCTCGCATTGCGCGGCATCGCGATGGCGCAGCTGGGCGAT
>NZ_JBKYMO010000898.1:0-1370 GCF_047302915.1 Massilia sp. CT11-108
GCACGAAGCCGTGCGCCGACCCGGGCGACGGCCGCGAGGGGCGCGACCGCGAGACGCTGGCGCTCGCGCAGGAAGGCCTGGTAAAACAGGTGCTGGCGGCGAATCCGCGCACGGTGATGGTGCTCGTATCGAGCTTCCCGTACACGATCGGCTGGGCGAAGGAGCACGTGCCCGCGATCGTGCAGATGGCGCATGCGTCGCAGGACCAGGGCACGGCGCTCGCGCAGGTGCTGTTCGGCGACTACAACCCCGGCGGCAAGCTCGTGGCGACGTGGCCGGCGGCGGAATCGCAGCTGCCGCCGATGATGGACTACGACATCCGCCACGGCCGCACCTACATGTACTTCAAGGGCCAGCCGCTGTTCCCGTTCGGGCACGGCCTGTCTTATACGACGTTCAAATATGGGAAGCTGCGCACGAGCGCGCCGGCGCTGGCTTCCGGCGGCACGGTCGACGTCGACGTGGACGTGACCAATACGGGCAAGGTGGCGGGAGACAGCGTCGTCGAGCTGTACGCCGCGTGGCCGAAGTCGCAGGTCGAGCGGCCGCGCCAGGCGCTGGTCGGCTTCCGGCGCGTGAACGTGAAGCCGGGCGAGACGCGCACGGTGCGCATCCCGCTCGCGGCGCAGCGCCTCGCGTACTGGAACACGCAGGCGGGCCGGTTCGAGGTCGAGCCCGTGCCCGTGACGCTGATGGTGGGCGAGTCGTCGGCCGACATCAGGCTGACGACGACGCTGCCCGTGAAGCGCTGACCCGCGCCAGGTGACGGCCGAGCCGCCAGCCCAGGCACAGCAGGGTCAGGGTGGGCGGCAGGCCCCACGGTTCGGGGATGACGGACGCGTCGCACACGTACAGGCCCGGCGTCGGCGTCGCGAGGTCCGCGTCCAGCGCCTGGCCGATGGGCACCGTGCCGCCCGGATGCGCGGCGAAATGGTGGCTGGCAAAGATGTGATGCGCGCCGCTGGCTTCCAGGATGCCGCGCGCCTGCGCGATGCCGGCATCGAAGCGGCGCCGGTCTTCCGGCGCCAGCGTCTTGTCGACCCAGCGCGGGCCGACATTGCCTTTGATCTCGTCGCGGATCTTGACCATGATCGTCAACGTGCGGTCGTGTGCCAATAACCGGTCGACCCGGCCCGCCTGCGCCGCGAACGCCTGGTACATGGGGCGGGGCAGCGTGAGGTCGGCCAGGCTGATCCCGGCCTCCGGGTCGTAATGCCCGGCCGCCATCGGCACCTCGGCGCCGCCGCCCTCGATGCCGTCCACCGTGCCCATCACGGCCACGACGGGGTCGCTGAAGAACGGCGCGGGACCACTCAGCAAGCCGGACGCGCGCAGGATGCGCGGGCTGCCGATGCCGCCCGCGCATCCTG
>NZ_JBKYMO010000899.1:0-1363 GCF_047302915.1 Massilia sp. CT11-108
CATGCACCAGCTTTTTTCACCGGAAGCTAACAGCAACCCCGTCCACCTACAAGAAAAATATGTGGGGAAGGGTCAGGCTCTGACCCCGGTTTGAGATGGCGCATCAGTCGCGCGGCAATGGCTTGCCCTTGGCGATGACTTCGTGGCAGTCGCCCTTGATGGTGGCATTGTCGTAGTCGGTCCAGCCGTAGCTGTCGACGTAGCGCTTGTGCTGCTTGAAGGCGGCGTTGACGAAGCTCCACTCCAGGCGCTCGTCCGGGTAGCGCACGTCGCCCAGGTCGAGCAGGGTGTGGAACATGTTTTCCGTCGCCAGCTTCGCCTTGCGGTGGCGGCGCAGTTGCGTGACCTTGTCCGGGAAGCGCTCCGCGTACGTATCCGAATACCAGGCGAACGCGGGGACGTGGAATTCGTATTGCGTGTTGTGGCCATGGAAGGCGAGGCGGCAGCTGTTGTCGTACAGCGTCTGGCCGTGGTCGGCCACGTACAGCATGGCGGCCGGCTTGTCGGCTTCCTTCAGCGTGCCGATGACGTGGTCGAGGAACCAGTCCGTGTACAGGATCGAGCTGTCGTAGCTGTTGTTCAGCTTGTCCTTGATCCCGATGTCCGTGTAGACGGGCTTGTCGATGCCGTACAGCGACGGCAGCCATTTGTCGAACTGCTTCGGGTAGCGGTGGCTGTAGTTCCAGTGGCTGCCCAGCGTGTGCAGCACGATCAGTTTCTTCGGCGCCGGATCCGCGACGGCATGCTTCAGCGGACCGAACAGGATCTCGTCGTAATTGGAATTGTCCGTGAAGCCCCCCAGGTTCAGGAAGTCGACGACGTCCGCTTCCTTCGCGAACACGGACACGGGCGTGTCGAATTTGCCGAACGAGATCTGGTTCGACAGCCAGAACGTTTTATAGCCCGCTTCCTTGAACGCGGTCAGGAACGATTTTTCCGAGAACCCGTCCTTGAGGCTTTGCGTGGCCGGCTTGCGCGAGATGATGACGGGGACGCTCAGGCGCGTGGCCGACACGGACGTGATCACGTCGCGCAGCGGCACCAGGTTGTCTTCCTTGGACAGCAGCGGGTTCGTTTCGCGGTCGTAGCCGTTCAGGCTCCAGCGGTCGTAGCGCGACGATTCGCCGATCACCATCACGATCACCTGCGGGTCGTCGTTCGGCTCGGCCAGGTGCGCATGGAAGCGGAAGGAGGCGCTGCGCCGGTTCAGGTCGGCGAGATAGACCCGTTCCTTGTAAAAATCGACGCCGCGCGCGGCCAGGCCGAACGGCCAGGAGTGCGCGAACGTGTCCAGGTCGAACGGCAGCTTCATCCAGTGCGCCAGCGGCGGCAGCGAGGCGGGGCGGGGGATGCTGGATGGACG
>NZ_JBKYMO010000900.1:0-1363 GCF_047302915.1 Massilia sp. CT11-108
CAGCCGGCGCGGCTGGCCGCCCCGCTCGTCTGGATCGTGTGCGGCCAGGAGGACGCCCACGGTGTCGCCGGCCCACCAGTTGATCCAGTTCGGGGCCCGTTCGGCCGCCGTCACCACGTCCAGCCGGTACAGGGCGGACACGTTGGCGGTGGCGTTGATCAGGCAGAACACGGGTGCCAGCGCAAGGAAACGGGCGACGTCGCGCGCCGTGCCGAGGGCCGGGTCGACGAAGCGGCGGAACCAGCGGGCGCCCAGCCAGGCCTGCACGAGCGAGCCCAGCGTGGCGACCGTCGTCGCGAGGACCGCGGTCGCGGGCGCGATGTCGGGGTCCATCCAGCCGTCGGGCAGGTGCGACAGGCACGCGCCGATGGCGACGCCGGGGAGGGCGCGCCAGCCGAACGCGACGCTCAAGGCGAACCCGACGCCGGCCGGCAGGTATACGGGTGTGGCATAGCCTGCGGGCAGGGCCAGCGCGCGGCTGAGGAGAAGGGTGCCGATATAGACGGCAATGGTCGCGAGGTTGGCCAGCCACAGCCGAAGCGCGTGCCCTTCGTGATTGCCGGTGCGATGCTGGTCCATGGGGCGCCTCTGACGTCAATACAGTGTACGCGCAAATGCATGGTTGGACCGCTCGGCAGGGATTCTTGCAAACAGCCCTTGCGGAGTTGTACTGTGGCCGTTACAATCACGCCCCGAAGCAACGACACTGTTTGAGTTTGATCAGTTCAAGCAAAACCAGTTGACGAAGTTGTTATCTTGCTTCATACTCTGCGGTTCTTCGCGGTGGGGTGGCCGAGTGGTTAAAGGCAGCAGACTGTAAATCTGCCCTCTCTGAGTACGCTGGTTCGAATCCAGCCCCCACCACCAAATGCGTTGATCGTGTAGTGAATCGAATTCGTGGTACCTCGCGGGTGTAGCTCAATGGTAGAGCTGAAGCCTTCCAAGCTTATGACGAGGGTTCGATTCCCTTCACCCGCTCCAGTTTCAAATCAGCCCTTGTAGCTCAGTGGTAGAGCACTCCCTTGGTAAGGGAGAGGCCACGTGTTCAATCCACGTCAAGGGCACCAGAATTTAAACGGCTGTCGGCTGTTTCGACCGTCAGGTGTGCCTGGTAATTTTCAATATCGTTAGGATCTTAGGAGTCTAGAATGGCAAAGGAAAAATTCGAACGGACCAAGCCGCACGTGAACGTCGGCACCATCGGTCACGTTGACCACGGCAAAACCACCCTGACGGCTGCAATCGCAACCGTTCTGTCGAAGAAATTCGGCGGCGAAGCCAAGGCGTACGACCAGATCGACGCGGCTCCGGAAGAAAAAGCACGCGGCATCACCATCAACACCGCGCACGTCGAGTACGAAAC
>NZ_JBKYMO010000901.1:0-1356 GCF_047302915.1 Massilia sp. CT11-108
CGTGCCCCTGTGGCTGGACATCGCGCGCGCACTGGGCGTGATGGCCGCCGCGCTGGCCGCCGCGCTGCTGACGGCGTTCGTGCTGGTGCGGCGGCTGCGGCGCAGCATCAGCGACCCGATCGGCAAGTTGATCAACGCGGCGCAAAAAGTCTCCGCCAGCCAGAACTACACGCTGCGCATCGCCCACAACCGCAACGACGAGCTGGGCGTGCTGATCGACAGCTTCAACAACATGCTCGCGCAGATCGAAGGCCGCGGCGCCGCGCTCACGCACCACCGCGACGAACTGGAACGCCAGGTCGGCGTGCGCACCGAGCAGCTGGAAAAGGCGAAGAACGCGGCCGAGGCGGCGAGCCGCGCGAAAAGCGCCTTCCTCGCCACGATGAGCCACGAGATCCGCACCCCGATGAACGGCGTGCTGGGGATGACGGAAATGCTGCTGGGGACGGAGCTCACCGAAACACAGCGCAACTACACACGGCTGGTGAAGCAGTCGGGCGAGCACCTGCTGGTGATCATCAACGACATCCTCGACTTTTCCAAGATCGAGGCGGGCAAGCTCACCGTCGAGTACATCAATTTCAACCTGTGGGACCTGCTGGACGACATCCATACCGTCTACACGCCGCAGGCCGAGGCGAAGAACATCCCGCTCCATTTCGACATCGCCAACGACATCCCCGTCGCCATCTGCGGCGACCCGAACCGGCTGCGCCAGATCATGGCCAACCTGCTCGGCAACGCGGTCAAGTTCACGGACCAGGGCCGCATCCTCGCCAGGGTGCGCATCGCGAGCGAGGACAACCAGGCCGTGATGCTGCGCTTCGAAGTGCACGACACGGGCATCGGCATCTCGCGGGAAGCCCGCAGCCGCATCTTCGAGGCGTTCTCGCAGGCCGACGATTCCACGACGCGCAAATACGGCGGCACGGGCCTGGGCCTGGCGATCTCGAAACAGCTCGTCGAACTGATGGGCGGTTCCATCGGGGTCGAGAACGCCCTCACGCAAGGATCCGTGTTCTGGTTCACGGTCGCCTTCGACAAGCGCCGCGTCGATCCGGATGCGCCGGGCGACCACCAGCACACGATCGACGGCCTGCGCGTACTCCTCGTCGACGAGAGCGAAACGAGCCGCATCGGCCTCGAACGCCACCTGGCCACGTGGCGCGTCGAATGCGACGCGGCGGAGAGCGCGGACGAAGCACTGGAGCGGCTGGACGAGGCGGCGCGCGCGGGCCGGCCGTACGACGCCGCGATCCTCGACATGGAGCTCGCGCACACGAGCGGCCTGCTGCTGGCCGCGCAGATCAAGCTTGATGCGGCCGCGCGCGCCACGCGGCTCGTGCTGCTCAGCCC
>NZ_JBKYMO010000902.1:0-1351 GCF_047302915.1 Massilia sp. CT11-108
CCTGAGCCTTCCCCTCAAATTTTGCTCAGATGTCATAGGTAAGCATCATGGAAGTCAGCTCTGACGATGCGTCGGCAAGCTGACTTCGTGTCAGCTTGGTTGCGTGAGGCTCGATCAGCCAATGGCGTGCCAACGACAGGATTGACAGCGTGGTTGCTGCCTTTTTACGGCTGCCGTATTCAATGCGGTACCCGGCGCACCTGACGGCCAAGCCAATCAACCACAGAGCAAAGCCAAGTAACGCCGCGATGAGCAGTAACGCAGCCAAACGTCGAGGTTTTCGCGTTTGTGCAGTAGTCAGTCCCATACCCCATTGCGCATTCTTGAGATCCCGGAAAGTCTGTTCGATCTGCATGCGGCACCTGTACAAGTCGACCACGGAGTCGGCGCTTAGCCGGGATAGCGATGGTGAGGAAGCCAGCAGCCACGGTTCGCGTTGCGAGGCCTGATTCTTGATACTGTGACGGCTGCGCGCCTTTTTGCCAAAGGCGGTCTTGCGCTGACGCCCCTTGCGCGGCTGCTTAATGAGCACGAGACGGCACGCCACTGGATTGGAGCGGACATAAAGAAAATCTCCCAGGTCGCGTGCCTTTCCCTTGGTGTCGGCATAAAGCTGTTTGCATCTGCGCCAAGTACATGAGCCGCTCTTTTTCACCATGTCGCGGTTGCGGATGCGGCCGACCCACGCATAGCCAAGCTCATTCAGCATCTTGAACCATGTGGCCCGAAAACCTGCGTCGCTAATGATGATGGGCTGGCACCCAGGCGGAAGCACCGAGCGCAAATTCTTCATGAAAGCCCGGTGAACCGAAGCGGCGCCATACAGCTCGGTCGGATGCACTTCCTCGTAGATGACCAAGGCTCGTCCACGAACGATCAATGCGGCACGCAGAACGTGCTGGCTTACGTCATTCAGCAAATTGGACCAGTCGACGATGATGCAAACACGCACCTGCTCGTGCAAGGCGCGTCGGGCCAGCGCTCGATACGCTAACAGGCGCTCAGAAGCTAGTTGCGGATTACTCAGCAATCGATCGCAGCGCTTTATGCGATGACGCAAACTAGTCTGGCCAGTGATCGCCTTGCCCATCTTCACCACACCGAGACCGCCACGGGCCGCAGCATCAGTCATCGCCGCCAAACACTCGCGTCGCTTGGCGTGCATGGATGGGCACTGCGCTTGAAGTAACTCCTGTATGATCCGCTGTGCATGCATGGCCTGTTCCCCTTTGTTCGCAGTTGGTAGCTACGAACGAAAGGGCTAACACAGCCATGCATGCGCCGTTTTTGGGATTGAAAGTTAACAGCTTCCCAAGCTGTTTACAACAAAAATTTGAGGGGAAGGCTCAGG
>NZ_JBKYMO010000903.1:0-1351 GCF_047302915.1 Massilia sp. CT11-108
CGGCTGCCGCGCTCGCGCAGGCGGACTTCCGGCAGCGCGATACGGGGCCGCGCGACCTTCTCGGCCGGCGCGATGACCTCCGCCGTGCCGCTCGCCACCTGCTGGCCGTGCTGGTTCGTCACCGTGCAGTCGAGCGTCACGCGGTGCTTGTCCGGATCGAGGCGGGCGACGGTGAGCAGCACGGTCACGGTGTCGCCCAGGCCCACGGGTTTCAGGAAGCGCAGCGACTGGCACAGGTAGATCGTGCCCGGGCCGGGCAGCTGGGTGCCGAGTACCGTGGAGATCAGGGCGCCGCTCCACATCCCGTGCGCGATCACTTCATGGAACATGCTGCTGCGCGCGTATTCCTCGTCCAGGTGGGCCGGATTGACGTCGCCCGACATGACGGCGAACAGTTCGATGTCGGCGCGGGTCAGCGTGCGGGCGAGGCTCGCGCTGTCGCCGACCTTCAGTTCGTCGAACGTGCGGTTGCTGATGGTGTCCATCGGTCACCCCAGCACGTGGTAGCCGGCGTCGACGTATTCGACGTTGCCCGTCACGAGGCGCGCGCCGTCGCTCGCCAGGAAGGCGGCGAACGCGCCCACGTCGTCGAGCCGGGCCAGCATGTGCTCGGGCGCGCGCGACCAGGCATCGTCGAGGAGCTCGTCGAAGTGTTCCAGGCCGGACGCGGCGCGCGTGCCCATCGGGCCCGGCGACACGGCGTTCACGCGGATGCGCCGGCTGCCCAGTTCCACCGCGAGCGCGCGCACCGACGCTTCCAGCGCCGCCTTCACGGGGCCCATCAGGTTGTAGTGGGGGACGACCTTCTCGCCGCCGTAGAACGTGAACGTCAGCAGGCAGCCGCCGTGCGGCATCAGCGGCTCCGCCAGTTTCGCGCAGCGGATGAAGGAATGGCACGACACGTCCATCGCCAGCGCGAAGCCTGCCGCCGAGCAGTCGACGACGCGGCCCTGCAAATCGTCCTTCGGTGCGTACGCGATCGCGTGGATGACGACATCGAGCGTGCCCCATTCGGTGCGCACCGCGTCGAACACGGCCTCGAGCTGGCCGGGCGCGCGCACGTCGCACGGCAGCACGAGCGGACAGCGCAGTGTTTCGGCCAGCGGGCGCACGTGGGGTTCGGCGGCGTCGTTCAGGTAGGTCACGGCCAGTTCGGCCCCGCACGCGGCCATCACGCGGGCGCAGCCCCAGGCGATGCTGCGGTCGTTGGCGATGCCGAGAATGAGCCCGCGCTTGCCGCGCAGGTCGATGAGAGCGTTCTGCATGGGATTCTCCAGTGAGGGTTCAGCGTTCCAGCACGTAGCGGCCGGGTGCGGGGCCGAGCGAGGCGCCCGGCGCGGGCGGCGCGGTG
>NZ_JBKYMO010000904.1:0-1346 GCF_047302915.1 Massilia sp. CT11-108
CGCCGCCGCGCACGCCCGCCTTGTACACGGCCGACGCCTCCGGCATCGCGCGCAGGCGCGTGCCCGGCTCCTCTTTCCCGTGCATGAACAGCGCGCCCATCACGACGATGGCGAGGATGAAGTTGGCGATGGGGCCCGCCGCCACGATGGCGATGCGCTTCCACACGTTCTGGCGCGTGAATTCGCGCGGCAGGTCCGCGTCATTGGTCGGCGCGGTCGAGGGATCGCGCGCGTCGAGCATCTTCACGTAGCCGCCGATGGGCAGCGCCGAGATCGCCCATTCCGTCTGGTCCGGACCGAAGCGGCGCGACCAGACGATGCGCCCCATGCCGATCGAGAAGCGCAGCACCTTCACGCCGCACAGGCGCGCGACGACGTAGTGGCCCAGTTCGTGAAAGACGATCAGCGGCCCAAGGGCCAGCAGGAATGCCAGCACGGTGTGGATCAGGTTCATGACACTCTCCCGTCAGGGCCCGCGTTGTTCAAGTGCGCAGCGCATGCACGATGCATCCGGCCGCGTCGCGGGCACGCGCGTCCTGGGCCATCACGGCCTCGATGCTGGTCGCCGCGCCATGCGGGTTCTCGTCCATCACGCGGCGGACGACGCGGTCGATGTCGCGGAAGCCGATGCGGCGCTCCAGGAAGGCTTGGACCGCGATTTCGTTCGCCGCGTTCAGCAAGGCGGGCGCGGTACCGCCCGCGCGCAAGGCGTCGAAGGCGAGCGCGAGGCACGGGAAGCGGTCGAAGTCCGGCTTGTGGAATTGCAGCGCGGCGAACGTCGTCAGGTCGAGCTGGTCGACGCCCGACGCGATGCGTTCCGGGTACGCGAGCGCGTGCGCGATCGGCGTGCGCATGTCCGGGTTGCCGAGCTGGGCCAGCACGGAGCCGTCCACGTACGACACCATCGAGTGGATCACGCTTTGCGGGTGGATCACGACTTCGATCCTGTCGGCCGGCGCGCCGAACAGCCAGTGGGCCTCGATCACTTCGAGGCCCTTGTTCATCATCGTGGCGGAATCGACGGAGATCTTGCGGCCCATCGACCAGTTCGGATGCTTGCAGGCTTCTTCTGGCGTGACATGTTCCAGCGTCTCGACGGCACGCTGCAGGAACGGGCCGCCGGACGCCGTCAGCAGGATCCTGGCGACACCGGCCACGTCCGGTGAACGTGCATACGTCCCCGGCAGCGACTGGAAGATGGCGTTGTGCTCGGAGTCGATGGGCAGCAGGGTCGCCTTGTGTTCCTTGACGGCGTCCATGAACAGCTGGCCGGACATCACGAGCGCTTCCTTGTTCGCCAGCAGGACCTTCTTGCCCGCGCGCGCGGCCGCGAGCGTGGGCAAGAA